>JADCHX010000014.1 GCA_020248265.1 Rhodocyclaceae bacterium | reverse complement strand
TGTCAAGGGTCGCCGAATTCTCCCCAGTCATGGTCGTTCAAATATCCCCACCCGGTTGAGATGCATTGTCGTCATGTGAGCGGACCAGCCCGGCCTTGAGCTTGTCCTTGAGGCGGTACGAGTTGCCGCGGATGTTCATGGTGACAGCGTGGTGGAGCAGGCGATCGAGGATTGCGGTGGCGATGACGCGGTCACCGAAAACCTCCCCCCAGGCGCCGAAACTCTGATTGCTGGTGAGGATCATCGGCCCGCGCTCGTAGCGCCGGCTGATGAGCTGGAAGAACAGGTTCGCGCCCACGCGGTCGATGGGCAGGTAGCCGATCTCGTCGATGATCAGCAGCCGCGGCGCGGTGTAGAGCTTGAGCTTGTCTTCCAGGCGCCCCTCGGCGTGCGCCTTGGTCAGCTTCTCGATCAGGCTGGCGGCCGTGGTGAACAGCACCCGGTAGCCGGCCTCGATGGCTTTCAGGCCCAGACTCACCGCCAGGTGGGTCTTGCCGACGCCGGGAGGGCCGAGCACGATGACGTTGTCGCCGTGTTCGATGAAGTGGCAACTGGACAGCGCCTGCACTTGCTTGCGATCGATGGACGGCTGGTAATCGAAGTCGAAGGTCTCCAGCGGCTTGACGAACGGCAGGCGGGCCATCGCGGTGCGCATGGCGATGTTCTTGCTGGTCTTGGCGGCAACCTCCTCGCTGAGGACTTGTTCGAGGAACTCGGCGTACGGCAGATCGTTAGCCGCGGCCTGCTGCAACAGCGCTTCGAGTCGCTCGCCGCTCTTGAGCAGCCGAAGCTTGCGCAGATGTTCACCCAGGCGCTCCAGTTGCGCGGGCGTGGTCATGGTCGCCGCCGAGGCGGTGGCGGCCGAGGTCGCCGGCTTGGTCGCGAGCTTGCTCATGCCAGAGCCTCCACGAGTTCGGTGCCGAACAGGCGCTCGTAGACGGCGAGGTCGCGCACCTCGACTTCGCGCAACGGATCGGTCGGCGCCGATGTCCGAGGTGCAGAGAAGCGCTGTCGGGCGTTGCGCGCGGCCGCTCCGGGGCCGTGCTCAGGACGCACGCTCAACTGCCCGCGTCCGGCCAGCACCGCATGCTCGGCCACCACTCCGCCGCGGTGCCGGATGACCCACGAGCCGCCCTCGCGCACCACCTGCACAGCCTTGCCGATCAGCCCGAAGGGCACCGAGTAGCGGTTGCCATCGACGGACACCAGCCAGTCGGTGGCGACTACGCGCTCGCGCACCATCGCCTGCAGGAAGCTCGGATGACCGGCGGTGGGTGCCATGGCGCGCGCCTCCTCGACGAAGCGCTCAATGGGCCGCTGATGCGTCGTGCCGTGCGTGCGAACGTCTGCGATCTCGATCTGCCAGGCGGCCAACTGCTCGTTGAAGTCCTCCAGGTCGCGAAACACCCGGCCGGGCACGAAGTTGCGCTTGACGTACTTCACCCCGGACTCGACCTTGCCCTTGGTCTGGGCACGGTAAGGCTGGCACAGCCGCGGCGTGAAGCCCCAGTGCGCGGCGAAGTTCGCGAACGTCGGGTTCAGGCGCGCTCGGCCCTCGTGGGTACCCAGTACCACGGTGCGCATGCGGTCGTAGAGCAGGAACTCGCAGCGCCCCCCGAAGTGGGCGAACGCCGCCTCATGTGCGGCCAGCAACTCGGGCATGCGCTCGCGCAGAAAGCCCAGCGCGAAACCCCGCCGGCTGTAGCCCAGCGTCATCACGAAGACGTGGATCTGGGTGCGCTCACCACCCAGCGCCACTGTGATCTGGCCCCAGTCGCATTGCGCCTGCTCGCCAGGCCCCGTCTCGAAGCGCCGCTGCGTCAACGAGGCCACGCACGCTGCCATGCGCAGCGGCGCCACCGCGCGGCGCACGATCACGTAGCCGCCGGTGAACCCTCGATGACTGCGCAGTTCCTGCCACAGGATTCGCGCCGAGTAGTCAACCTCGGGCGCCCGCTCGGTGAGCCACTGCCGATGCGCATCCAGCAAGCTGACAGTCTTGGCGCGCCGGTACGGCTGCCACGAAGCCTGATTCAGGCACCTGCGAACCGACTTGCGGTCCAGATCCAACTCTCGCGCGATGGCCGAGATGTCCTGGCCTCGAGATCGCCGCTCATGAACTGCCTCCCACTGTTGTTGGCCCAGCACCGGTGCCTCCGTGTCCGCCTTGAACACGGCCACGGTAGCGGGCGCCGCGCTGCCCAGGGCCCTCGGGCCCTGGGCAGCGCAACCTGCTTCTGGCTCCACAGCCAGCCGAACTTCCACGTCCATCGTTCGCTCCTTCGCGTTGATGGGTGAAGAGAATTCGACGACCACAACTGGGGATTATTGGAAGACCACTGACAGCTAACCCGACGTTGGAACGGAACGCCACCAGCAGCGCCCCGCGAGCCAGCGCTCGGATAGTCTCTGTCTCGCGGGGCGCCCCTGGCGGCGTCCGCTCAACTACACGTTAGGGAAAGCCATACGCACGTATGGCGAGGAATCTGGCTTTGTGCTAGTCTTTCCGAATGGCGAGCACGCGCTTCGAGTGGGATCCGAAAAAGGACGCCGAGAACCAACGGAAGCACGGTGTTCCGTTCGTTCGCGCCCAGTTCGCTTTTGCTGATCCGAATCGTGTAATCGCCAGAGATGTCACTCATAGCCAGTCCGAGGAGCGGTTCTACTGCTTC
>JADCHX010000013.1 GCA_020248265.1 Rhodocyclaceae bacterium | reverse complement strand
TCAGTTTGCCATCGCGTACGGGGATCGGTTTACCGGCAGTGTTGCGTGAAAATCGGGGATCGACTTTCCGTGCCAAGCGGCGTTCGCCGCTCGGCAGAAAAGTCGCCCAAAAGCCTCACACACAAAAATTCAGACACGCCCGGCACCGTTTCCGCCATCGACCAGTTGCCGACGTATCCTTCCCGACTTCAAGAAGTGGCAAACGTACGCGGGGCGAATACACTTATCCATCAAACGCATCTTGATAGTGAAACCCGAGTGCGTAGTTTGCTCACCAACTGGCCCAACGAGAAGGCAACGCCCGATCAACGCCGGATTGCCATTGGAGCGAACAAAAACGATATCACCCTCGTTGAGTTGGTCAGCCTCATGAAGAGGGCCATCCAAGGTAACCCGGTCCAATGAATCCAAGGGCGCCCAAAACTTGCTTTGAAAGTCCTTTACCCCAATGACGAGCACTTCTTGGCCGCGACTCTCCTTGGTGTAGTTGACACCGTTCCGGAAACGCGCCACCTCCGCCAATCGCACTTGTCTTACGCCACCTGCCCGGAGCTCTCCAAAGCAGGCGTCCTTCAAGACTTCGACAACCTCCGCCGCATTCCGCAGATTCCTCTCGGCATGGTCCTTGGCGGTGGCAATGCCCTCGAAGGCTTCGTCGAGGATGGCGACGATGCGGCGCTGTTCGCTACGCGAAGGGAGCGGGACCGGATAGGCCTCAATGAACTCCTTAGCTACGCGCTTGTGCCCCACAGCGCCCGTCATCGACCGAGCACCTTCTTCGAGGAAACTCGGGCGAGCGAGGTAGTAGTAGAGAAACTCGGCTTCGAGCTCCGGACCCGGGCGCAACACAATGAACTCGCTGGAACCGAAGCCGATGCCGTTCACGAGGCCGCGAGCTACACCAAGTTTCCCGTTTTCGAAGCACGGGGTGATCTTCGCGAGCAGGACGTCGCCATCGGCGAAATAGGTGTAGCTCCCGCTGACCTCACCAAGTGATCTAGTGCGAGAGGGAATAAGCGATTTAGCTCCGACGCCCAAGTCCTCCATCGGCACAAAGGACACCGGATCGACATCGCGCAATTTGGATCTCGCCTCGGCCTTGGGCGGCTTGATCGTGCATAGCTCCCCAAGCGGACGAACGTCCCAGCCTTCGCTCACGCCACCAACCCCCGTATCCCCTTCAACACCTCTGCCGCCTCCGCATCCAACGCCTCGATTTCGTCGAGGACTTCCTGCGCCGTGCGCATCACCACCACGCCGCCGCCGTTGGGGTTCTTCACCGACAGATCCCAGGTGGCGATGTCGATGCCGCTCACGTCCACCGACCAGCTCTGCTTCGAGTCCGCAAAGGTCTTTTGCCGGGAGATGAAGTCCGCCAGATCGTCGTCGTTCAGCGGGTTGGTCTTGCCAAGGCTGCGGCCGGGGTCGAGCTGGTAGAACCACACACGGCGCGTGGGCGCGCCCTTCTCGAAGAACAGCACCACGGTCTTCACGCCTGCGCCCTGGAAGGTGCCGCCTGGGCAATCCAGCACCGTGTGCAGGTTGCAGCTCTCCAGCAGCAGCTTGCGCAAGGAGGTGCTCGCGTTGTCAGTGTTGCTCAGGAAGGTGTTCTTGATGACGATCGCCGCACGCCCGCCAGCCTTCAACGCCTTGATGAAGTGCTGCAGGAAGAGGAACGCCGTCTCGCCAGTCTTGATCGGGAAGTTCTGCTGTACCTCCTTGCGTTCCTTGCCGCCGAAGGGCGGGTTGGCGAGAATCACCTCGTAGCGGTCGCGGTCCTGGATGTCGTTGAGATTTTCGCCCAGCGTGTTGGTGTGGACGATGTTCGGCGCCTCGATCCCGTGCAGGATCATGTTCATCACGCCGATCACGTAGGCCAGGCTCTTCTTCTCCTTGCCATAGAAGGTGCGCGTCTGCAGCGTGGCCAGGTCGTCGGTGGTGGCGGCCTTCTGGCTCAGGTACTCGAAGGCCTCGCACAGGAAGCCGGCCGAGCCGCAGGCGGCGTCGTAGATGCGCTCGCCGATCTTCGGGTCCAGCACGCGGATCATGGCGCGGATCAGCGGGCGCGGCGTGTAGTACTCGCCGCCGTTGCGCCCGGCATTGCCCATGTTCTTGATCTTGGCTTCGTACAGGTGCGAGAGCTCATGCTTCTCGGTCTGCGAGCGAAAGCGCAGCTCGTCCACCAGATCGATTACATCGCGCAGGTTGTAGCCGCTCTGGATCTTGTTCTTGATCTCGCCGAACACCTCGCCGATCTTGTATTCGATGGTGTTGGGGCCGCTGGCCCGCTGCTTGAAGCCGGCGAGGTACGGGAAGAGCTGACCATCCACGAAGTCACGCAGGTCGTCACCGGTGACGGCGGCGTTGTGGTCCAGTCGGCCCTCGGCGTTCTTCGGCGCGGCCCAGCGCTCCCAGCGATAGGCCTCGGCCAGGATGTAGCCGTAGCGCCGGCCTTCGAGCTCAGCTTCGGCGGCCCGGTCAGCCTCCAGCGCGTCGAGGTACTTGAGGAACAGCAACCAGGACGACTGCTCGGTGTAGTCAAGCTCGCTGGTGCAACCGGCATCCTTGTGCAGGATGTC
Organism: Rhodocyclaceae bacterium; assembly: GCA_020248265.1. Lineage (NCBI taxonomy): Bacteria > Pseudomonadati > Pseudomonadota > Betaproteobacteria > Rhodocyclales > Rhodocyclaceae > Rhodocyclaceae bacterium. The sequence goes on along the minus strand of JADCHX010000013.1, from coordinate 96,706 downwards.
GTCGATGTTCTTGAAGGTCTGTTCGAACACGTGTTGTCCGTTTCCTGGGTAACTGCCTATCCGGCGTCGACGGCAGGCATGGTGCCGCCGAACGCCGAAGGGTAACGGTCATTCTCACGGAAAGCATCCCATAGCCGGTCAGCCCTGCCCCGGCCAGCCTGCCGCCGCAGCCTCGTTGGTGTCGTTCATTCAGGTAAGTGTTTCTGTCCGTCCCGATCGCCTGAGCGAATCGGGAACCACTGCGGACGCGGGACACCACTCCCGCTGTTGTGCCGACTTCCTCCTTCCTGGCCTGCCCGGCACGGCCTTGGCCTCGGTGACGCTCGCTGTGGCGAGTCGGTCCACCGATCGAGCCCCTGCCGCGTGAGCGGCGCCCCGGGGCTCGGGGGGTTGCGCCAGGTCGATCAGACCGTTGGGCGCCTGCACGACGAATCCCGCTTGTGGCGGGGTCATCGGGAACAAATTGCCGGGGATACCGGCTGCGGCAGGGAGCCCGTCACTTGGGTCCGTCACTTGCGCCTGCACCCCGCAATCGCTTGCTGGGCGCAGTTCTGGACGCGCCGTCACTACCGGCGCGCCGCGTAGTGACGGCGCGCATCGCTGGCGCAGCGGCTGGCCGCTGAAGGATTGCCGCAGCCGGCCGATGGGCTCGGCGGCTGGCGCAGGGGTCGACGCATTCTCCTGCCTTGCGGCAGCCGGCTCTCGGGAGACTTGCCGGCTCAGGTGCCCGAACTGCGGGCGGGCAATGCGTGACGGGCATCAAGCGGGCTGACTCAGCCAACGGGAATTGCTGCAGAGGCTACCGCCCTCGCCGACCGCGCGCATCCGCAGTGCGGACACCGCCGCCGCCGTGACTCGTGGCTTCCGCCAGCGACCGGCGCGCGCCGCCTGCTGCGATCGTCTGCCGAAAATATTTGCAGGGTACCCCGACACTTCGGCGCGGAAATCCGTATGCCTGAATAGGCCCACCTCTCCGCGACGATGACCGTCCCGGCGGGCCTCCCTCGACTACGGGAGTACACGACCATGAAACACGCAACACCGAGCAGCCCCGTCATCCTTCGTCGGCCGCAGGTCGAAGCGCGCACCGGGCTGTCGCGCAGCACGCTATACCAGTACATCCAGGACGGCCTGTTTCCGCGGCCAGTGTCGCTCGGCGCACGCGCCGTGGGCTGGCTGGAATCCGACGTCACCGCCTGGATCACCGCGCGAACCCGGGTCGCGCGGCCCGGCACGGCCCCCAGCCGCTGAGGGGGGCGCCATGTTCACGCCACTGCCGCCGCAGCGCGGCCTGCCCCCATCGGTGCCCGATGTCGCCCGGGTGCTCGACCAGTTCCGCGCCGCACTGCGCGCCCGCGACATCGTGCCGCCCGAGCCCCTCCTCGCCGACGGTCGACTGCACCGCTGCCATGCCGCCGGCCGGAACGGCCGGGGCGATGCGGCCTATCTGCTGCACCTGGACGGCATCCCCGCTGGCGGACTGGAAAACTGGCGCGACGGGCTCGGCTGGCAGACCTGGCGATGCGAGCTTTCGCGAGCGCTCACTGACGTGGAACGCCAGACTCTGCACGAGCGCAACCGGGCGGCTCAGGCCGAACGAGACCGCGAGACTGCAGACCGCAACGCCGCCGCCCGCGCAACCGCAGCCCGTTTGTGGGCCGCCGCCGCACCAGCACTGGCCGACTACCCTTACCTCGCCCGCAAGGGTGTGCAGCCGTTCGGGCTGCGGGTCTGGCGAGGTGTACTGCTCGTGCCGGTGCGCGACCTGGCCGACGAGCTGCACAGCCTGCAGTTCATCGGCACCGACGGCAGCAAACAGTTCCTGCGCGGCGGTCGGGTCCAGGGGCTGGGGTGCTGGGTCGGCCCGCCACCCGAACCCGGGGACACCCAGTCGCCCATCCTCATCGCCGAAGGCTTCGCCACCGCTGCAAGCCTGCACCACGCCACCGACCAGCCGGTGGCCGTCGCCTTCAACGCCGGCAACCTCGAACCCCTGGCCTGCGCCGTGCGCGACCGGTGGCGCAGCGCGCCGATCATCGTCTGCGCCGACGACGACCACCACACCGCCAGCAACCCGGGGCTCACCCATGCCCGTACCGCCGCGCGGGCCGTCGCCGGCCGGCTGGCCGTGCCCGATTTCGGCGACGCCCGCCCACCGGACGCGACCGACTTCAACGACCTGCACCGGCTCGCCGGGGTGTCCGCAGTGCTGACATCCCTCGCCAATGCTGCACCCCCCGCACCCGACGAGATCATCGCTCCGAAAAATGCTGCACCCTCGTCGCCTGACGACTGGCCCGAGCCCGAACCGCTCACCACGCCGCTCGATCCCTTGCCCTATCCGGTGCACGCGCTGCCGCCCTTGCTGCGCGAAGCCGTCCTTGAGGTACAGGCCTTCGTCCAGGCGCCGGCCGCGCTGGTGGCGTGCTCAGCCCTGTCCACACTGTCGGTGGCCGCGCAGGGACTGGTCAACGTGCGGCGCGACGCGCAGCTGGTCGGCCCGGTGTCGCTATATGTATTAGCGGTGGCCGAGTCCGGCGAGCGCAAGACCACCTGCGACCGCATCCTGGGCGCGGCCCTGCGCGAGTGGGAGCGCGACCGCACCCGGGCCGCCGCCCCGGAACAGGCAGCGCACGCCTCGGCTACCGCCGTGCTGCAAGCCAAGCGCGACGGCCTGCTCGAAGCCATCCGCCGCAAGCGGCGCGATGGGCAGGACACCGCCGAGGACGAGGCCGCCCTGAACGAACTCGCAGCCGACACGCCACAGGCTGCGCCGGTGCCCCGGCTGCTGTACGCCGACGCCACCCCCGAAGCGCTCTCGCACGCCCTGGCCAGCGGCTGGCCCAGCGGCGCGGTGATGTCGGCCGAGGCCGGCGCCGTCTTCGGCGCCCACGGCATGGGCTACGAGACGATCATGCGCAACCTCGCGCTGCTCAACGTGCTGTGGGACGGCGGCGAGATCGCGGTCGACCGCCGCAGCAAACCGTCATTTCGGCTGCGCGACCGTCGGCTTACCTTCGGGCTGATGGTGCAGCCCGAGGCGCTGCGCGGCTTTCTCGAACGCGCGGGTACGCTGCCCCGTGGCAGCGGCTTCATCGCGCGGTTCCTGATCGCGTGGCCGGCGAGCACGCAGGGCACGCGCGGCTATCGGCCCGCACCGGCGACGATGCCGGCGGTAGAGCGGTTCGAGGCGCGTATCCGCGAGCTGCTGGAAGTCCCGCTCTCAACCCACGCCGACGGCGGGCTGCAGCCGGCGGAACTGGCGCTGTCCCTCAAGGCACACGCGGCGTGGGTGCAGGCGCACGACCGCATCGAGCGCGCGCTGGCGTCGGGCGGGGAGCTGGCCGACATCCGCGACGTTGCGGCCAAGGCCGCGGAGAACATCACGCGCCTGGCGGCACTGTTCCATGTGCTGGCCCACGGGCCCGCCGGAGTGATCGACGCGGATAGCGTCGACGCCGCCGAAGCTGTCATCAGCTCGCACCTGCGCGAAGCGCGGCGCATGCTGTCCGCACTCGACACCTCGACCGAACTCGCCGCAGCCATCGGGCTCGACAACTGGCTGATCGCCGAGGCGCGGCGCACGGGCAGCAATCGAATTGTCACGAACCGTGTCTACCGATGCGGGCCATCACCCGTCCGGGACGCGAAAGACATGAGGACCGCGCTGGTGACACTCGCCGAACGCCGGCGTGCGCGGCTAGTCGAGGACGGCCGAAGGAGGTTCGTGGAAGTCAACCCGATGCTTATCGGCGAGTGACCCCTGCAACGGGACCCCAGGTGACGATCACTGCCCCAGCCCTGGGGGCCTTGCGACTGCTGCGACTCCTGCGACCGCTCGACTGCAGATGCTTGGCTCTGAGTCGCAGGAATCGCTGCAGTCGCAAGGGTTGGGGGACTCAACGACCTCTTGAGGAATCGACAGCCACCACTCGAGACTAGTTTCGACCTCGCGCAGCCATTCAAGGTCGCGTTCCGAGTGCCCCCTAAGCAGCGGGATCGGCCGTTCGATACTGCCGGTCTAATGACGGCTCTGGCGCAGACTGCAGCCGCTCACCCAACAACAGCGTCAGTACTTGAAATGCAGCGCTTGCCGCGCTTCGTTGCTGCCGGTCGCAGAGCGCCACGATCGCAGACCTGCGGTCGATTGCTCTGGTTCATCGTCACTTACCCGCTAGCGTCGCTTCACGTACGAGCCACTCTCGTTGTAGCGGCGCGCACCGACGTTCGGATCGAAGCGCGCATCCAGCATCGAGGACGACAGGTACAGCAGCACCAGCACCTCTCCTACCTTGCCAGGAATGCAATCCTCGATGACTTCATAGTTCTCGGCGTCGTCGTTCTCGAACCACACCTCGCCCGGCTGCTTGCGGGCCGATGCGATGCGTGTTCCGGCGGTTAGGAGGCCGTGGGCGAACGAGTCTTCGTCCAGCTGGCTGCGCAGCCACCAGCGAGCCGGCACGTGCTTGGCGCGTTTGCTCCATTTCAGCCCCTGCGCCGAGTAGCAGGCGACGATCACCGGCAGCGTGTCGATGTTGGCCAGGCGGATCACCGTCGCGAGCAGGCTCGTCTCGTACTCGGCCGACAATGCGTCGAGCTCCTTGAATCCCGGCCTTCCCAGACTCTTGACGGCGGGTGCGAAGAAGACGGTCGGCATGAGCAGATGCGCTGAGTACTCGTCGGCCTCGCGCTCGCGCGGCCTGTCGGAGACGAGGTTGCGGTCAGGGTCGTCAGCGCGGCAGGCGAACGACTTGCCGCGGTGCATCTCCCAGTGCCCGAGCTCGTGACCCACGGAGAATCGCTCGCGACCTCGGATGTTCGAGGGCCGTACGGTCGCGATCGCACGGTCGCCGGCACCGACCAGCATGGCCTCGCATCCCTCCAGCGCCTCGTACTCCACAAGCATGCGCGCGTCATAGGCGATCGCGTCGACGTCGATATCGCGTGGGTCGGTGATGCCAAGTTCCGCGATTCGGGCTTCGGCGCGCTCGCCGGGAGTCATTGTGGGTCGTCTTCCGATCGGGCCGGAACGACGCCCAGACGGACAAACTTGTTGTACAGCGCGAGCGCTGCCTGATCCGACAGTTCGTCGAGCTGTCGCGCCGCCATGGTGTATTCGCCGCTGTTCGCCGCTTCACGCAGGAATGCCTTTACGTCAGCGACGCTCAAGTCGCCGGTGCCCGGGGCACGCGGGCCAGCGCGGGACACAGCCAAACTCGCCTTCGCGGCGGAGAGACGACGCTTTGCGGCCTCCTGCTTCGCCGCACTCAGCAGCGTCAGTCCACGCGTCTGGACGGCGGCCGGTCCATTGCCGTCGAGCACCTGCTCATCGCTCATTCCCATCAACTCAGCAAGCAGTGCGTCGAGCAGGACGCTCAGGTCATCCTGCGGCTTCTGAGACGCAGTCATTTCGGTTTCCTCGCAGCAGCATCCGACTTGAGCTTGCGCAGCAAGCGCTGTCGCGCCGCATCAAATTGTTTGGCGTCGAGTCCGGTTTCCTTCCGGGCCTCGGCGCCGCTAATGCCCATGGCCCATGCCATCAGGACCAGCTCGGCCTGATGGTCGCCTTGGACGAGCTGCTCGATTGCCGCCAGTTGTTGGCGCCCTTCCAGGATGTCCTGTGGGCCTAGGTGCTGGACCGCTTGCACCGGCGGCGGACGCCCCTCTTCGGGCGCTTCCTCTTCACCGGTCGACACGACGGTGAACTGGTCGATTGGGGCGTTCTTGACCTTCTTCTTCGCGTTGCTGGCGACGCTGCGCATCGCCACCTTGAGCGTGACCAGCGGATGCACGCCGCGTTGCCACGTCCGATCCTCGCCGAGGAGGTCAGTCAGGGTCTCCTGCAGCAGATCTTCCCAGGTCATGTCCGTCAGCCCGAGTGCCGCCGCCCGCGCCAAGCTCTCGGCGCGGCCCCAGTCGCCGGGCGACATCGCGCCCAGCAACGCCTCGCGCTCGGCCTTGGACAGCGGCTCTTCGTCTGGTGGTTTGGGTTGTTCCATGGTTCGGCTTCCGATCCGTATGACTCCTGGCGCTCGCGATCTGGACGCGCGGCAAATGTTTTTGCAGCCGTCCTCGGCTGGGGCGCTGGGGAGTCCTACTGGGTATGAAACCACAAGGAGTAGACAGTATGAACACGGAAACAGGAGAAACCAACCCGGAGCTCCGCACCTTCGAGATCGTCATCAACGGCGAGCAGCACGTCGTGCTGCGCCGTCGCCTGACCTTCGAGGACATCGTCCGGCTGGCCTTCACCGACGCGATCTTCAACGACGAAATCGTCTACACGATCACCTACAAGCGTGGGCCCGACCAGAACCGGGAAGGCTCCCTAGTCGCCGGCGAGGCGGTGTTCGTCAACCGCGGGATGATCTTCAATGCAAAGCGCACTGATAAGTCGTAGCCCTGACCTGCTCAGGCTGCGCGACGAGGGCTACGAGCTCGAAATACGCTCCGGGCACCTGCTGGTGCACAGCGTCCCCTACGTCAACGCCGCCGGCGTTATCGGCTACGGCACGCTCGTGTCGGACCTGACGCTGGCGGGCGACTCCACCTCGCGGCCCGGTAACCACATGGCGTGGTTCATCGGCGAGCACCCGTGCGACCGCGCCGGGCGCACGATCACCGCGATCCGGCACGGCACGGCGAATTTCGATCTGGCGCATGACATCGCGGCGCAGCACGCCTTCTCGAACAAGCCGCCGACCGGGTACCCGGACTACCACGCCAAGATGACCCGGTACATCGAAATCATCAGCGCGCCGGCGCAGTCGCTGCAGCCGAGCCTGACTGCGCGCACCCACCGCCCAATGGCGGCCGATGAGACCGAGTCCGTGTTCTGCTACATCGACTCCGCCTCGAGCCGCGCCGGCATCACGGCCGTGGCGGGCAAGCTGTCGGGTGCGCGCATCGCCATCATCGGTCTGGGCGGCACGGGCTCGTACCTGCTGGATCTTGTCGCCAAGACGCCTGCCTTGGAGATCCATCTCTACGACGGCGACTTCTTCCTGCAGCACAACGCGTTCAGGGCGCCGTCGGCCGCGTCGCTGGAAGAGCTGCAGTCGATGCCGACGAAAGTGGGCTACTGGGCAGCGCTCTACGGCAAGATGCGCCGCGGCATCGTGCCGCACGAGGTCTTCGTCGACGAGACGAACGTGGGCGAGCTCGTCGGGTACGACTTCGTGTTCCTGTGCATGGATGGCGGGCCGGCCAAGCGTCTGATCATCGAGGCATTGCAGGCCACCAAGCGCTCGTTCATCGACGCCGGCATCGGCGTCGAGCTGCAGCAGGCCAGGCTGCAGCTCTGGGGCATCTGCCGGGTGACGACCAGCACCGCGGATCAGCAGGACCACGTCGCGCAGCGTGTGTCCTGTGCCGCGAACGACGAAGACGACCTCTACGCTCGCAACATCCAGCTCGCCGAGCTGAACGCGCAGTGCGCCGTGATGGCAGTGATCAAGTGGAAGAAGCTTTGCGGCTTCTACGCCGACGACGACCGGGAGCACGACTCGACCTACACGACGAACACCAACCTCCTAACGAGCGACGTGACGCGGTGAAACACCAGATCTACACAGTCCAGTTCGTCGAGTTCATGCCGAAGGTGCTCGACGAGGGCGTTCTCTACGTGTCGATGACCTACGCGACAGCGAGCCACCGATGCTTGTGCGGCTGCGGCATGAAGGTGGTGACACCGCTGTCGCCTACCGACTGGCGGCTCATCTTTGACGGTGACTCAGTGTCGCTTCACCCTTCGATCGGCAACTGGAGCTACCCGTGCCGCTCGCACTACGTCTTGCGCGGCAACCGCGTCATCTGGGCGGGACCGATGTCAGACACGGATGTTCGCGCGGTGCGCGACGCCGATGCTCACGACAAGCGGCGCTACTACCGCCTACGGCTCGATCCGCGACCGGCGCCGGTGCCGTCGGTCAAGTCACCGTCGGCTCCGGGCGATGCGGGCCGCCGACGGGGATGGCGACGCATTCTGGACTGGCTTGAATGAGGTTGGCGGACTTGCCTCAATCGAAGTACTGTTCTACCGCGAATAGCTCGGTGCCGCTCCATCGCGGTCCGGGCAGCGAGGTTGCGGCACTGACGACCCGACTTGAGATGTCGACAGGTAGCCTCGCCAGAACCTTCGGGAACGCCCGGCAGTATGCGTTGGCCACACCCGCCAGCTCGGCGAGCTGTCGGTAGGCGATGTACTGCCCGGCAGGCACCGCGCATGCGACGCCAAGAACCCGCGCCTGCCAATCATCGCTCATGGCAGGCAGGGAGGAACGCACCAGCGACACCTCGTCACCGACGCCGAACGACCCACCTCGCAAGACGCGGGCCAGCATGCCTCGGTGCTTTCCGATGGTCTTGACGGTTCCAGGCTGCCGACGCTCCAAGAGCCCGCAGGGCTCGCATTGGATCGTCAGCCACAGCACGACATCGGAGCCAAGGCGAAGAAGGTCGCCCGAAAGCAGATGTGAGGTAGAGCAGTCGATGCGCAGGTTTTCACGGAGTGTTGCTTCGGGCAGCCCAAACTGATCATAGGCAGCGTTCCCGGCGATTAGTAGCTGCCGTGGCGAGTGTGGGCAAGCGTGCCTGTCGCCGACGATGCCGTGGTTGGCAACTGCGTCGACTCGCAACAGACTCCTTGGCTTGACCCCTTTGGCAGCCCGGCTGTATGCGGCTTGCACGGAGCCAATGGTCTGCCAGACTGTTCGATCTCGCAGCGCTTGCCTGTTCGTCGGGTATGAGGTTGTGAGCAGTAGGCCTTGAATCATACGTCGGGTGTGTAAGTTTCCGCCACAATTGAGGTGGCTTTCCGCGAAGCTTTGCGGGCCACATCCTCGCTGCGAGGACGGTACCCCGCGACAGCCCCTTGAGGCCGCTCAGCGCCGACCACGGTGCCACGGTCAAGCCTAAGCTATGTGGCGATGCGCCGGGATAATCTGGTCTTACTTAAAAAACGCTAGGCAGATCCGCTGCAGCGCAGCAACCGCCTCCAGGAGAGTAAGGGATGGAAGTCGAACGCAGGGTCGGCGCCGCCGGCCGGATCGAGCTCTGGGGCTACGAATGGGATCTCGCACAGAAGCCCGCGAAGAAGACTGCACACAGGTTTCTGGGGTACGAGAAGCCGACTCAGGAACAGGCCCCCGTGGTTCGCGAGGCCATCTGCTGGTCGTATGGCAGGACGCTGGGCAACATTGCTGTGTCGAGCGAAGACCTGCTCGGCCTGTTTCCAGGAAAGGAAGGCGATGACGCACAACTCGACTGCGACATCGTCGGTGCAGGCAAGATGCGCAACGGGGCCGCTCGTTGGTGGTGTCGCACTCACCAGCGCCACTGGGGCACGAAAGGCGACATCGCAGGCGCCGAAGCAAATGGCAAGGTGCAGTGTGCAAATCACGACCAGCCGATGTCATACGTCGTCGACCCCGAGCACATCGACATCCAGAGTTTCGCAGAGGTCGGGATCTGGTGCTCGATGCCCCCAGCCCTAAGCCACAACGGCTCGTCGAAGCCTCGACGACCCAAGATCCACGTCCACATCCGCAAGGCGCCTGGCGAAGCCAAGGTGGTAGATCGCGATTTCAAGGCGCTATCTCTGCACTACAACGCAAACGACAACTTGTTCGGCAGCCACGAGATCACTAGGGTTCACCTTACACCACCCTCGGCTTTGGAGTTCGTTCTTGCCCTCGAAAGCGGCAAAGCTATGGGTTGCATCAACTGCTACGACTGCGGCTATCCGCACCTGGACTTGGGAGACTTCGCCCGCAAGCCTCATACGAAGCACCTCTGCGGCAACTGCGGACGGGACAACACACGTAGCAAAGGGGCAATCTCGTCCACCCCCCTGAAGCCGCTGCATGACCAATTCAGCAAGGCCAACAACTACGTGGATGTCGTCAAGGAAATCGACCTTGACGCCTTCCCGGGGCTACCTTTCCAAGTCTGGGCGTCCACCCCCGCCGTGCTCTGGACGGCTGATCGCCCGCAGGAGCGCGGCATCCATGTGCACGTCTACAAAGACGACAAGTACCTAGTCGACGACACCTTCGGCGTCGTGCGCTATCAGGGGAAGATCCTCGAACGCACGCAACTGCTGGAGGCGATGGTGGCAAGCACCATCAACTGAAGGCGTCCAGCGCGCCGGAGTGGCACGAGCCGTCCAACTTGGAATGGCCGGTTACGGCGGTCGCCGACACTCGCCTTAACGAAACGAATGACCGTCTCCAGTCTGTTCCAGTCACCCAGCACCACCCAAACTCTTCCTATCCGATCCCTCCCCCAACCCCTCCACATACTCCCCCCAGAACCCCAGCATCTCCCGCCGCTGCCCCGCATACTCCGCCCGGTTATACACGCCGCGCACCCCGCCGATCGTGTGGTTCAGCGCCTTCTCCACCACATCCGCCGGCCACCCATGCTCGTGCAGCAGCGTCGACGCGGTCCGCCGCAGATCATGAATGGTGAACGCCGGAATGTCCTGGCCGCGCAGCGCCACCTTCAGCGCATTGTTCATCGCGTTGTGCGCGAAGGGCTTGTCGAGCGACCCGCGCCCGGGCAGCACCAGCTCGCTGCCGCCGGCCAGTGACCGCAGCTCGGCAAACAAGGCCAGCGCCTGCGGCGACAGGTACACGATGTGCGGCTTGCCGGTCTTGGAGTTCTCGGCCGGAATGTGCCACTCGGCCTTCTCGACATCCACATGCTCCCAGCGCGCGAGCATCAGCTCCGACTTCCGCACCAGCGTGAGCAGGATGAGCCGCAGCGCCACCTTGAACTGCCGGCGCACGTTCGACTCCATCACCGCCTTAAGGAACACGCGGATCTCCTGTGGTGCCAGCGCCCGTTCGCGTGAGCGCGCGCGGTGCACATGCCGCATCGGCAGGGCCATCACCGGATTGGTCGCGGTCAGGCCAGCGGTCATGGCGTAGTCGAAGAGCCGCTTGAGCAGGCCGCGGATCACGCCGGCGGCCGCGTCGAAGCCCTCGTCCTTCTTGCGCCAGATGATGGCGCGCACATCCTCGGTGGTCACCTCGCCCACCGGCTTGCTGCCGATGGCCGGCACGATGGACTTGTCGAAGTAGCGCCGGGGGATAGTCGTGTCCTTGCGGTCGCGGTTGACGATCTCGCGGAAGAAGCGCTCGCCGAACTCGGAAACCGTCACCTCCGGCCCCAGCCCCTGCCGCGTGAGCCGCTTCTGCTCCGCCGGCGATTGGCCCTGCGCCACCAGTGCTTCGCGCCGGTCACGCTCCAGCCGTGCCTGGCGCAGCGACAGCGCCGGATAGCGCCCCAGCGTGACCCGCTCGGGCTTGCCGTTCACCCGGTAGCGGTAGTGCCAGAGCATGCCGCCGGTGGGGAACACCTCGATCACCAGGCCACGCTCGTCGGTGCGGCTGTAGCGCTTGGCCTCGGGCTTCAGGGCGCGGATGGCGGTGTCAGTGAGCGGCATGGGCGGGCTTCCATGTACACATTAGGGACTTTTGCGATCATATCCCTGATGTGTACTCATGCGTGTACATGAAACCGTTCGGCTCTTGCCGGAAGCCAGCGGCATGCAACAGCTATAAAAACCAATCATATCAGATGCTTGTACGATTTCCTCGGAAGCCTCCGGAACCCCTCGGACCCCCGCCTACTTCCCGATGCAGAACCTCCCGAAAATCTCCCCCAGCAACGCATCCGGCGTCATCCGCCCCACGATGGACCCCAGCGCCTCATGCGCCAGCCGCAGCTCCTCGGCCAGCAGATCCGCCGGCAACCGCCCCTCCGCCGCCGCACTCAGGTGATGCTCGGCCGCCTGAAGCGCCGCCAGGTGCCGGGTGCGCGCGAGGAACACGCCCTCGCCGGTTTCCGTCTGACCACCCAACCGCAGCAAGGCTGCGCGCAGCTGGTCGATGCCCTCCCCGGTCCGCGCCGACAGCCGGATCGTCCATCCGCCTGCGCCGTCGGATTCCGCAGCCGCTTCGCCGGTCAGGTCGATCTTGTTCACCACCTGCAGACGCGCGACCGACGCCGGCAGGGCTTCCAGCGCGCGCGCCGCCACGCTGGACAGGAGCGCTTCGCCCTCCACCGCGTCGGCTGCGCTCACCGATATCACCAGGTCGGCCCGCGCCAGTGCATCGCGCGTACGCTGCATGCCGAGCTGTTCCACCGGGTCGTCGCTGTCGCGCAGGCCGGCGGTGTCCACCAGGTGGATCGGCAGACCTTCGACCACGATCGTCTGCCGCACGGTATCGCGCGTGGTGCCCGGGTGTTCGGTCACGATCGCCACCTCGTCGCCGGCGAGCCGGTTGAGCAGGCTCGACTTGCCGACATTGGGTGCGCCCGCCAGCACGACGACCAGCCCCTCGCGCAGCGCGCTGCCCTGCCGCGCCGCGCGAAATACCGCCGCCAGTTCGCTTCGTACGGTGGCCAGGCGCTGCAGCGCGTCGGACTCGGCGAGGAAGTCGACGCCATCTTCCTCCGGGAAATCGAGGGTCGCTTCCACCAGGATGCGCAGGTCGAGCAGGGCATCCGCCACCCGGTCGACCGCCGCAGAGAACTCGCCGGACAGTGACCGCAACGCGCCACGCGCCGCCTGTTCGCTCGCGGCATCGATCAGGTCGGCGATCGCCTCCGCCTGCGCGAGGTCGATGCGATCGTTGACGAAGGCGCGGCGGGTGAACTCGCCGGGTTCGGCCAGGCGTGCGCCCAGAGCGAGGCAGCGTTCGAGGACGCTGCGCAGGACGACCGCCCCGCCATGGCCGTGCAACTCGAGCACGTCCTCGCCGGTAAACGAGCGTGGGCCGGCAAACCAGAGGGCGACGCCGATATCCAGTGCGCCGCCCTCACCGTCGCGGAACGTGCGCAGCGATGCCTGCCGTTCTGCGGGCAGGCCACCGATGATTCCCTCGGCGACCCGGGCCGCGCCTGGCCCGGACACCCGTACGATTCCTACCCCTGCGCGGCCCGGGGCCGTCGCGATGGCCGCTATCGTGTCAGCGCTTGCCCGCATTGGCCGGCTTGGCCGCATCCGTCTCGATCTGGCGCGTGATGTACCACTGTTGCCCGATCGACAGGATGTTGTTCACCAGCCAGTAAAGCACCAGGCCGGCGGGGAAGAAGAAGAAGAACGCGCCGAAGATGAACGGCATGACCTTCATGATGCGCGCCTGCACCGGGTCGGGCGGCTCCGGCGACAGGCGCATCTGCACCACCATCGACGCGGCCATCAGCAAAGGCAGGATGTAGAACGGGTCGGGTGCCGACAGGTCGATGATCCAGCCGAAGAACGGCGCATGGCGCAGTTCGACCGAGCCGAGCAGCACCCAGTACAGTGCGATGAACACCGGGATCTGCACCACGATCGGCAGGCAGCCGCCGAGCGGGTTGATCTTCTCGGTCTTGTACAACTCCATCATCGCCTGCTGCAGCTTCTGCCGGTCGTCCGGATACAGCTCCTTGATACGCTGCAGCTTCGGTGCGACCACTCGCATCTTGGCCATCGACCGGTAGCTGGCTGCCGACAGCGGGAAGAACGCCAGCTTGATCAGCACCGTCAGCAGGATGATGGCCACGCCCCAGTTGTGCACCAGTGCGTACAGCCACTTCAGCACCCAGAACAGCGGCGAGGCGAAGATCGTGAACAGGCCGTAGTCGACGGTGAGATCGAGCCCGGGCGCGATCTGTCCGAGCTTCTCCTGCTCCTGCGGGCCGGTATACAGCGGTACCTGGATCACGGCCGTGGCGCCGGGGGCGATCGCCGGCACCGGCATCACCGCGCCGGCGGCGAACAGTCCGTTGGCGAGCGGCTTGGCGAAGTATTCGCGCGGCTGCTTCGGACCGGGCAGCCAGGCGGTGACGAAGTAGTGCTGGACCATGCCCACCCAGCCGTTGTCGGCCTGGGTGACGAACTTGGCTTTCTTCTTCTCGATGTCGTCGAACGAGATCTTCTCGTACTTGCCCTCGTCGGTGTAGACCGAAACGCCGGTGTACGTCGGCACGAACCAGGAATCGCCGATCGGCACCGACCGGTCGCGTATCACCTGGAAGTAGGCGAACGGCGACTGCGGCTCGGCGCGGCCGTTGGTCACTTCATAGGCCACGTCGATCAGGTAGCTGTCGCGCTTGAAGGTGAGCCGCTTGATGACCTTGAAGCCTTCGGTGTCGAGCGCTTCGAGCTTCACCACCAGTTCGTTCTGGCCGTCTTCGAGCTTGAGCGGGCCGGGCAGCAGGCGGTACTTCGTGAGGTGCGTCGGCAGGCCGGGCCCGATCAGGCCGCTCTGGGCCACATAGGTGTGCTGGGCCGTTTCATCGAGCAGCACGAAGTTGCGGTCGTAGGCGTAGGTCTGCTTGTGCTTGAGCATTTCGAAGCGGCGCAGATCGCCACCGACGGTATCGAGTTCGATCTTCGCCAGGTCGGTCTCGATGCGGATGCGTTCGCCACCCGGCAATGCACCGCTGGGCGTGGCCGGCGCGGCACCGGTCGCGGCGGGTACTGCCGCCGTCGCGGACGGCGCGGCGATCGTCGGTGCGCCCGGTACCGGAACAGCGGGGGCCGCAGCGCCCTTGCCATCGGTGGCCGCCGACCCGGGGGCGCCGGCGACTTCAGCGGCCGGGGGCCGTTGCGCCTTGGTCCAGGCGTCTGCCAGCATCAGGACCGAGAAAGCGAAGATGAAGAACAGGACCAGCTTGCGGGTATCCATGCGACGCTCGGGAACCTTTACAGTGCGGAATCGCCGCCCGGCACCTGCCGTGCGGATGCCGGGACGAAACGTGGGGCCGGCTGCCCTGTCTCGGGACGACCGGTCGGATCAGGCACCGGGTCGAAACCGCCCGGATGCCACGGATGACACTTGCACAGCCGGCGAGCGGACAACCACCCACCGCGCACGGCGCCGTGAGTATGCAACGCCTGCGTTGCATATTCCGAACATGACGGCATGAACCGGCACCTCGGGCCCAGCAACGGGCTCAGGAAGTAGCGGTAGAACCGGAGCAGTCCGATTGCGATGCGTACCATGCGGCGACATCCTCGAGCCGGGTGCAGACTTCACTGGCGGCCCGATCGACCCCGGCCCCGGGTTTGCCGCGCAACCGGACCACCACCTGCAGCCCGGGCAGTGCGGCCAGCAGAACACGGAAGCGGCCGCGGATGCAACGCTTGAAACGGTTGCGGTCGACCGCCCTGCGCAGCGCCTTGCGTCCGACGATGAAACCCAGCATGCCGAGGGTTGCGGCCGGGTTGCAGCGGACGTGGATCGAGCAGTCGGGTGTCGACCAGCGTACCCGGCTGGCCATCACCCCGCGGAATTCGTGCTCTCCGAGCAGGCGGTGCGGACGGGCCAGCATTTGATTCTTTCACGCACACAGGGGCCGGGCATCGCCTGGGGCTTGCCGAATGCCGGTGGGTTGCTACCGGCCTGCCTGCGGGAACGATCCTCAGACGGCGAGGCGCGCGCGGCCCTTGCGACGGCGGGCGCGCAGGATTGCCTGCCCGGCAGGCGTCGCCATGCGGGCGCGGAACCCGTGGGTGCGCTTGCGGCGCACGACTGAAGGCTGGAATGTGCGTTTCATGGGAATGGGTCTCGGCGAAAAAGCCCTCGATTAAACGAGTTACCACAGCCGGTGTCAAGCTTCACGGGAAGGGCGGCGTCTGACGGATGGTCATCCGATGGAAAAGCGCTGTGGATAACTCACCCGCGGATGGTAGAATCCACGGTTCCGCAAGCGCTTGCATCGAGCCCCTCCACAGGGGTCCGGCCGGGTGCTGCACCGCCGCCGAGAACCCCGATACTAATGTCCGAATTCTGGTCCGATTGCCTGTCCCTGCTGAAACAGAAGCTGTCCGTTCAGCAATACGACGCGTGGATCCGGCCATTGTCTGCCCGAGAGGCAGACGGGAAGATCCTGGTCACCGCGCCGAGCCGCAAGGCGCTCGAGTGGGTGAAAGAGCAGTACCTGCCCGACATCCAGAAGTTTGCCGAGCAGCGCGGCGATATGCTGGTGATCGAGATCGATGTCGGTACGCGCAAGCCCGCCAACGGGGCCCGGTCTGCGGCACACAATGGTTCCGCGACCCCGACCGTGCCCCAGACCGCGTCTGCGGGCACGTCCGCAGGTGCGTCGCTCGATGTTCGCGACGACGATGACCCCGCGGGCGCGGAAGACCTGCGCGAACCGGCCGCAGCCGCCGCGATGCTGGTCGAACCCGCGCTGTCGCCGCGCCCCAACGGCGGCCTCGGAAGCACGACCGATCCGACGCTCGCGCAGACCATCGGCACGCTGAGCGACGGCTTCACCTTCGACACCTTCGTGACCGGCAAGGCCAACCAGTTTGCCCGGGCCGCAGCCCTGCAGGTAGCGGAGAACCCAGGCCGCGCCTACAACCCGCTGTTCCTGTATGGCGGCACCGGGCTGGGCAAGACCCACCTGGTGCAGGCGATCGGCAACTTCGTGCACGAACGCAACCCGGCGGCGGTGATTCGATACATCCATGCCGAGAAGTACGTGTCGGACGTGGTGCGCGCCTACCAGAACAAGTCGTTCGACGCGTTCAAGCGCTTCTACCATTCGCTCGACCTGCTGCTGATCGACGACATCCAGTTCTTCTCCGGCAAGAGCCGCACCCAGGAAGAATTCTTCTACGCGTTCAACACGCTGACCGACCAGCGCAAGCAGATCGTCATCACCTGCGATACCTACCCGAAGAAGATCGAGGGCATGGACGACCGGCTGCTGACCCGCTTCGCGTGGGGCCTGACGGTCGAGATCGAACCACCCGAACTCGAGATGCGTGTGGCCATCCTGCTGAAGAAGGCCGCCGCGATCGACATGGATATCTCGGAAGAGGTGGCCTTCTTCGTCGCCCGGCATTTCCCCTCGAATGTGCGAGAACTCGAGGGCGCGCTGAACCGGATCCGCGCCTATTCTCGTTTCAATGCCTGCACGGTCAGCATCGATTCTGCCCGCGATGCGCTGCGCGACATACTTGCCGTGTCCATGCGGCAGGTCTCGATCGAGCAGATACAGAAGGCAGTCGCCGACTACTTCAAGATGAAGGTGTCAGAGATGCATTCGAAGCGTCGCTCGCGCGCCGTGGCACGTCCTCGCCAGGTCGCGATGGCGCTGGCCAAGGAGCTCACCACGCATTCGCTGCCCGACATCGGTGGCGCCTTCGGGGGCCGCGACCACACCACCGTGCTGCACGCCTGCCGGCAGATCGCCCGGCTGCGCACGATCGACACCGAACTGGGTCGCGACTACCAGACCCTGCTCCAGCAGTTGCGCCATTGACCACCTTCAAACCCTGCGCGTTTCCTGTGGACAGAATCTGTCAGGAATGGCCGCCGCAGAAGTTATCCACATTCGTGTACAGCTTGTCCTGTTTTCCTCAACAGCAGCAGATTGACGGCAACCCCGCGACTGGCCGTGATCGAGGCCGGTTATCCCCCGTTTCTCCGTGCCTTATCTATCAGTCTTATTCATATACCCAATGAAACTTCTCAATATAGCTCGCGACACGCTGTTGAAACCCCTGCAGGCGGTGACCGGCATCGTCGAGCGCCGGAACACGTTGCCGATCCTGTCCAACGTCCTGCTCGAAGTCGACGGTGACCGGCTGAGCCTGCTCGCCACCGACCTCGAGATCCAGGTCGCGACCAGCATCCTGGTCGAAGGCAAGGGCAAATCGGAAAAGCAGGGCGTCACGGTGTCGGCGCGCAAACTGCTCGACATCCTGCGAGCGCTGCCCGAATCGGCGCAGATCGAACTCGACGCAAAGGATGGGCGATTGCAGGTCAGCGCAGGCAAGAGCCGCTTCAACCTGCAGACCCTGCCGGCCGATGACTTCCCGAAACTGGCTGCGTTCGAATCGACGCAGCCGGCCATCACGCTGCACCAGGCTGCCCTGCGTGCGCTGCTGAATCGCGTGCAGTACGCGATGGCCCAGCAGGACATCCGCTACTACCTGAACGGCCTGCTGCTCGAGACCGACCAGACGACCCTGAAGGCCGTGGCCACCGATGGGCATCGGCTGGCCTACACCAGCCTCGAACTGCCCGAGGCGCTCGACAAGCGCGAGTCGATCCTGCCGCGCAAGGCGGTGCTGGAACTGTCGCGCCAGCTCGAGTCGAGCGAATCGCCGGTCACCATCGAATTCGGCGCCAACCAGGTCCGCTTCCGCTTCGGCGAGATCGAACTGATCAGCAAGGTGATCGACGGGCGTTTCCCCGATTACACCCGCGTGATCCCCACCCACTACCAGGATCATTTCCAGATCGAGCGCACGGTGCTCGGCAGCGCGCTGCAGCGGGCAGCCATCCTGTCGAACGAGAAGTTCCGCGGCGTGCGCTGGGTGCTCACCGGCAACAGCCTGCGCATCGTCTGCACCAACAATGAGCAGGAAGAGGCCGAGGAAGAACTCGAGATCGAATACGCCGGCGCGGCGCTCGATATCGGCTTCAACGTCACCTACCTGCTCGATGCGCTCAACAACGTCGAGTGCGACACCGTGGTGTGTTCGCTGGGCGATGCCAACAGCAGCGTGCTGATCACCCATGGCGAAGACGCGAGCTTCCGCTATGTGGTGATGCCGATGCGCATCTGAAGCCGTTTCAGTCGTACTCACGGGCCACCCGGCCCGGCAGTCAGCACAGGACTCATCGATGATCTCCCCGGACTCGAACTCGACCTACAATTCCGAAAGCATCAAGGTGTTGCGCGGCCTGGAGGCCGTACGCAAGCGTCCGGGCATGTACATCGGAGACACCAGCGATGGCACCGGGCTGCATCACATGGTGTTCGAGGTGGTCGACAACGCCGTCGACGAGGCGCTGGCCGGGCATTGCGACGACATCCTGGTCACGATCCACGCCGACCATTCGATCTCGGTCGCCGACAATGGACGAGGCATCCCGACCGACATCAAGGAAGACGACGAACTGCGCCGGTCGGCGGTCGAGATCGTGATGACCGAACTGCACGCCGGCGGCAAGTTCGATTCCAACTCGTACAAGGTCTCGGGCGGGCTGCATGGCGTGGGTGTGTCGTGCGTGAACGGTCTGTCCGATTGGCTGAAGGTCACGGTGCGGCGCAACGGTGAAGTGCACCAGATCGAATTCCGCCGCGGCGTGCCGGTATCGCCGCTGGTGAAGACCGGCACCACCGACCGGCGCGGCACCGAAGTACGCTTCATGGCCGATGCCGAGATCTTCGGAACGGTGGAATACCATTACGACATCCTGGCGCGCCGGTTGCGCGAACTCTCTTTCCTGAACAACGGCGTGCGTATCCGCCTGATCGACGAGCACAACGACCGAGAAGAGAATTTCGCGTTCGTCGGAGGCGTCAGCGGTTTCGTCGAATACATCAACCGCTCGAAGCAGACGCTGCATCCGCATGTGTTCCAGGCGTCCGGCGAGAAGGATGGCATCAGCGTCGACGTGGCGATGCAGTGGAACGACGCCTACCAGGAGTCGGTGCTGTGCTTCACCAACAACATCCCGCAGAAAGACGGCGGAACGCACCTGACCGGGCTGCGCGCGGCCATGACCCGCACGCTCAATGCCTACATCGAGGCGAATGAAACCGCCAAGCGCGCGAAGGTAGAGACCACCGGCGACGACATGCGCGAGGGCCTGGCCTGCGTGCTGTCGGTGAAGGTACCCGAGCCCAAGTTCTCGTCGCAGACGAAAGAGAAGCTGGTGTCCTCGGAAGTGCGCGCGGTGGTCGAAGAGGTCGTCGCACAGAAGCTGTCCGAATACCTGCTCGAGCGTCCGGTCGACGCGAAGATCATCGTCGGCAAGATCGTCGATGCCGCGCGTGCGCGCGAGGCGGCTCGCAAGGCGCGCGAGATGACCCGGCGCAAGGGCGTACTCGACGGCCTCGGGCTGCCGGGCAAGCTGGCCGATTGCCAGGAGCGCGATCCGGCGAAGTCAGAACTGTTCATCGTCGAGGGTGATTCCGCAGGTGGCTCGGCCAAGCAGGGCCGCGACCGCAAGAACCAGGCGATCCTGCCGCTGAAGGGCAAGATCCTGAACGTCGAGAAGTCGCGCTTCGACCGTGTCGTCTCGTCGCAGGAGATCGCGACGCTGATCACCGTGCTCGGCACCAGCATCGGCACCGCCGAATACGACATCAGCAAGCTGCGCTACCACCGTGTGATCCTGATGACGGATGCCGACGTCGACGGCTCGCACATCCGCACGCTGCTGCTGACCCTGTTCTACCGCCAGATGCCCGAACTGGTCGAGCGCGGCCACGTCTACATCGCACAGCCGCCGCTCTACAAGGTGAAGCACGGCAAGGACGAGCGCTACATCAAGGACGAGCACGAGCTCAAGCAGTACCTGCTGCGCGTCGCACTGGAAGGCGCGTCCCTCGATCCGGGAAAGGGTCCCGATACGGTTGCCGCGCAGGTGCTCTCCGGCGAGGCGCTCGAGGAACTCGCGCGCGAATACCTGCTGGCCGAGGCGGTGATCACCCGCCTGTCGCGCCGGTTCGACACGCTGTTCCTGCATGCGCTGATTTCCGAGACTGACATCGATGTCTCGACTTATGCGAACGCGCGCGCGTCGGTCGACCGCATCAACAAGCGGCTCACCGGCAGCCAGGTCGAGATCGCGCAGGAAGCCGAGCCCGACAGCGAGGCGATCCGCCTGCACGTACGCCGCAACGAGCACGGCAACTGGCGTACCACCGATGTCGATTCGTCGTTCTTCGAGGGCGGCGATTACCGGCAGCTGCGCAAGACCGGCCTGGTGCTGCAGGGTCTGCTCGGGCCGGACGCGCGCATCCGCCGCAACGACAAGGAGCATCCGGTCAGCGTGTTCAAGGACGCGCTTGACTGGCTGCTCGAGCAGGCGAAGACCGGCCTGACCCTGCAGCGCTACAAGGGGCTCGGCGAGATGAACCCCGAGCAGCTGTGGGAAACCACGATGGACCCGACCACGCGCCGCCTGCTGCGGGTACAGATCGAAGACGGTATCACCGCCGACGAAGTGTTCACCAAGTTGATGGGCGAACTGGTCGAGCCGCGGCGCGAGTTCATCGAGCAGAATGCGCTGGGCGTGAAGAACCTGGACGTCTGAGCTGCTACACGGTCACGCGGCGGCCTTCTTCCGCGCGGCCGCCGTCTTCGCGCCAGCCTTGGCAACCGCACGCCTGGTGACCGTCTTCGCGGGCTTCCGGGCACCTGCACTCGCGCCGGCAGCAGCGGTATCCTCGGCATCGGCTGCCGCTGCAGCCGCCTTTGCTGCCGCGACCTTCGCCACCACCTTCGCAGCGGTCTTCGGCACCCGAGGCTCGAACTCGAAGCTCACCTTGCCATCGCCGCCACGCACCAGGTAGGCGGAGAACGGACGGCCCTTCTTCGAGATGAACTTGTGCAGCAGGTCGGTCTTGCCGGTGGTGAGCAGTCTCTGCATCTGCGCCTGCTCGATCTCGCGCTGCAGGATGATCTTGCCCGAGCGGAAGTCGCACTGGCGATCCGGGCCCACCGATTTCTCGCACTGGTAGGCAAGCCCGGTGTCGTAGACCTTGTGGTGGCACTTCGGGCATTCGCCCAGTGGCGTCTTGTCGGAGAAGTCGACCGGTTCGCCACTGTCGGCAGCCGACTGGCCGAAGTCGAACTCGGTCGAGAACTCGGCGTTGAGCTTGATCATCGCCGCGAACGGACGGCCGAGGCGGCTGCGGAACCCTTGCAGCGGACCGATCTTGCCGGCGACGATCAGTTCCTCGATTTCGATCGGCTCGAACTGCCGGCCGGACAGGATGCGCCACACCGAGAACTCGCACTTCTGGCACTGGAACTTCTTGTAATTCTCTTTCACCACGCCGCCGCATTTCGGGCAGGGTGCATCGAGCGTCGTGTAGTCGCCCGGGACGGTATCGGTTTCGTGACCTTTCGCCCGCTCGACCAGGTTGCGGGTCATCGCGGCGATCTCTTCCATGAACGCCGGCCGGCCGATGCGTCCCTGTTCCATCTCGGCCAGCTTGAACTCCCACTCTCCGGTCAGCTCCGGCGAACACAGTTCGGCGATATCCAGCCCCTTGAGCAGGGTCATCAGCGAGAACGCCTTCGGGGTCGGCCTGAGTTCCCGGCCTTCGCGTACCACGTACTCTTCGTAGATGAGCTTCTCGATGATGCCGGCACGCGTGGCCGGTGTACCGAGGCCGCGCTCTTTCATCGCGTCGCGCAGTTCTTCATCGTCGATCAGCTTGCCGGCGCCTTCCATCGCGGACAGCAGCGTCGCTTCGTTGTAGCGCGCGGGTGGCCGGGTCTGCTCGGCGCGTGCATCGATCTCGATCGTCGTGACCGTCTCGCCGGCGGTCACCATCGCCAGCGAGGGCGAATCTTCGTCCGCGACATCCTTGCCGTAGACCGACAGCCAGCCCGGGTTCACCAGCACCTTGCCTTCGGTCTTGAACGGCTCGCCCTCGACCCGTGTGATGCGCGTGGTCAGCAGGTATTCGGCCGGCGGGAAGAACACTGCCATGAACCGTTTGGTGACGAGGTCGTAGATCTTCTCTTCCGCCTCGGACAACGACTTGGGCGTCATCGGGGTGGGAATGATCGCGAAGTGGTCGCTGACCTTGGCGTTGTTGAAGATGCGCTTGTTCGGCTTCACCCAGCCCGACTTCAGGATCTGCCCGGCCGGCTTCGCATAGCGGGTGCCGGACATGGCTTCCAGGGTCGCATGCACGGTGTCGACATAGTCTTCCGGCAATGCGCGGGAATCCGTCCGCGGATAGGTGAGTGCCTTGTGTTTCTCGTAGAGCGCCTGCGCGATCGACAGCGTCGTCTTCGCCGAGAAACCGAAGCGCCCGTTGGCTTCGCGCTGCAGGCTGGTGAGGTCGTACAGCAGCGGCGACAGCTGGGTCGACGGTTTCGTCTCTTCGGTCACCACGCCTGGCTTGCCGCGGCACTTCTCGGCGATCGCCGTGGCGCGCGCTCCATCCCACAGCCGCTCGGCCTTCAGTTCCGGGTCGCGCACCTCGCCGCCGGGCAACTCCTTGCCCCTGGCGAACGTCTCGTCGAACCAGCGGCCGGGGTAGGTACCCTTCTCGGCTTCGAACACGCCGTGAATCTCGAAGTACTGGCGCGACACGAAGCGCTTGATCTTCTCTTCGCGGTCGACCAGGATCGCCAGCGTCGGCGACTGCACGCGCCCGACCGTGGTCTTGTGGAAACCACCGGTCTTGGAATTGAACGCGGTCATCGCCCGCGTGCCATTGATGCCGACGAGCCAGTCGGCTTCCGACCGGCAGACCGCGGCATCGGCCAGCGGCAGCAGGTCGCTGTCGTCGCGCAGGTTCTCGAAGCCCTCGCGGATCGCGGCCGGGGTCATCGATTGCAGCCACAGACGCCGGATCGGCTTGTCGACCTTCGCGTGCTGCACGATGTAGCGGAAGATGAGTTCGCCTTCGCGCCCCGCGTCACAGGCGTTGACCAGCGCGGTGACGTCCTTGCGCTTGAGCAGGCGCACCAGCATCTTCAGCCGGTCTTCGTTCTTCTCGATCGGACGCAGCCCGAAATGCGGCGGGATCACCGGCAGCTGCGCGAACGACCACTTGCCGCGCTTGACCTCGAACTCGTCGGGCACGATCAGCTCGAGCAGGTGGCCGACCGCTGACGACAGCACGTACTGGTCGTTCTCGAAATAGTCCTGGTGCTTGTCGAAGCCGCCGAGGACCCGGGCGATGTCGTTGGCGACCGAGGGCTTCTCGGCAATGATCAGCGTCTTGCCTTCGCCAGCCGGTGCGGCGGTGCTCGCCGTCTTCGACGATTTCGTCCGGCCGGAGCCCTTCGCAGGCGGGCTGCTGGAGATCGTTTCGGTAGTCGATTTGCGAGTTCTGGTAGCCACGGTATCCGTTCGAAGCATGGAATTTCGCGCGGTTGACGGTCATCGGCAGCCGGTGTACGCGAAAAAAGTGCGTTTGATCATAAGGGGATTCGGCCGACAGCGGAAACCGGCGTCGATTTCAGCCGCCCCTCGCGAATTCAAAGCCCGGATCCGCCAGTCGCTGGAAAAGCCCGTGCCCGGCTGGTGCGATGCGCGCGGCGAGCTCGAGTTCGACCAGTGCGGCGTTGACGCGTTGTGGCGTCCAGCCGAGCACCATACAGAGCGTATCTGCAGAAACGGGATCGTGGGTGACTACCGCAAGCATAGTCTGTGGATCGGCATCGAGTGGTGGAACCTGGCCTGACCCTGTCGGTGACCCTGCCCCTGCCCCTGCCCCGGCGCGGTCGGTAGCCGCGCGATGGGCGGCTTCGTGCGTGTCGGGCACGGTCGCCGGCGCCCGCGCCCAGCCCAGTTCCTCGATCACGTCGGCCGTGCTTTCGGTGAGCTTCGCACCCTGGCGGATCAGCAGGTGGCAACCCCTCGCCATCGGGGAATGGATGGATCCGGGGACGGCGAACACCTCCCTGCCCTGTTCCGTTGCGAGCCGGGCGGTGATCAGCGAGCCGCTGCGCAGGTTGGCTTCGACGACCAGGCAGCCCAGTGCCAGCCCGCTCAGGATGCGGTTGCGGCGCGGGAAATGGTCTGCCCGAGCGGTCATGCCGAGCGGGAACTCCGATACCAGCGCGCCTTCGAGGGCGATGCGATGGGCGAGATCGCGGTTGCGGGCCGGGTAGACGATGTCCAGGCCGGTCCCGACCACGGCGACGGTCGAGCCGGCACCGCCCAGCGCGCCGCGATGCGCCGCAGCGTCGATGCCCAGGGCGAGGCCGCTGACCACCGTCAGCCCGGCTTCGGAGAAGCCGCGCGCGAAGCCCTCGGCGGTCTGGGCGCCGAGGGCCGAGGGATTGCGGCTGCCGACCATTGCCAGGGCCGGCCGCTGCAGCAGGTCGAGTCGGCCGGCCACATACAACAGGACCGGCGGATCATCGATCTCCTGCAGCAGGCACGGGTAGGCGGGGTCGTCGAGCGACAGCAGGTGGTGGCCCGGTTCGGCCAGCCAGCCGAGCGCCAGCGCTACCCGCGGGTCTGCGCCCCCGAGCTGGAGCGCCCGGGCGAGATCGGGCGGGTTGCCTCCGCGTGCACGACCGCCCTGCGCGCCGGCCAGCCTGGCCGCGGCGATCGCGGTGCGCGACGGCCAGTCGAGTTCCGGCCCGCCGGCGTCCGCCAGCACACGACGGATCCGATCAGTGATGCCGGGTGCAAAGGCGGCCGCGAGCCAGCCGATCGTGTTGCTGCCGACGGGCATCGGTGGTGCTCCTCTGTCCTGAGTGGAAGACCGGACCGGCGCAAGCCGGTACGGAGAGCCCACCCGGCGACCGGCACAGCCGGTCGCACTACGGCCGGATCAGGGGTTGCGCACGACGTCGCTGACGTTCACCGGGCGAGAGGTGTCCATGATGATCGCGTAGCTGACGCGATCAAACGTGCGAAACACCATCAGCACGCCATAACGTTCCTCGGGCACACCCTTGCCGGTGCGCATGCTCTGTGCCGGGGGCTTGCCCGCATTGTTGGAACCCAAGGGCGCAGCCTGCCCGGTCGGGCCGACCCGGCCCCAGATGATGTCGCCGCGCAGGTTGCTCATGTCGAGATCTTCGCGCTGCTGGCGCTGGCTCTCCAGAGGGGCATCGCTGCCGGACGGGCCGACGCGGCCCCAGAGCACGTTCGGCCGGTTGCTGGCGCGCTCGGCAAGCGGATTGCGGAACATCGCCAGCACGCTGCCCACCTCGAGGCCGTCATTCCTGCCGCGGTTGAGCGTCACGATGTCGTACTGCGCCACCTCGACCACGTTGGCGCGGCCGTAGACACCGATGATGCGGCCGTTGACCGGCTGCGCCGGCGGACGCGGGATGTACTCCGGGAACCCGGACGGCGGCACCGGTACCAGCCGGTCGCCGATCACGATCTCCTGCGTGGAGCGCACGATCTCCACGGTGGAGACTTCGCCGAAGCGGGTAACCTTGACTTCGCCGAGGTAGAACGCCTCGCGCCCGAGCGGCTGCTTCGTGTCGGGATCGATCAGCATCTCGCCCGGACGGAAGACCTGGAAACTGCGGCCCAGCTTTTCGTCCAGTCCCCTCACGTAGGCGACGTTGCCGGCGCCGATGACCACGCGGTTTTCCTGTGTTTCGATGATGGTCGCCGCGGCTGCGATCTGCTCGTTCGTCACGATGAACGGACGCACCAGGAACGGTTCGATCTTCTGCGACGGAATGGCCGGGATCGCCCTCGGCCCGATCGCCTCGACGCGAATACCCGGCGACAGCTTCGTGACCTGCTCCGCCTGGATCAGCCGGGCGGCCGGTTGCCCCGGCTCGGCCCGGCGATTGATCACCACGATATCGCCGGGGAAGATCCGGTGCGGGCTGCGGATCTGATCCTTGTTCATGTTCCAGAGTTCGCCCCAGCGCCACGGGTCTTTCAGGAAGCGGCTGGCGATCGACCACAGCGTGTCGCCGGCGACCACGACATGGCGGTCCGGTGCGTCTTCGCGCAGCTCGAGCGGCGTTGCGGTGGTCGCCATGGTCGCTGTCGCGGCGGCTGCCGGCTGCCGGGGTTCGCCCGGCGCGGTCGCCTGTGCAGACGCGCTGCTGGCAAATACCAGAGAGGCGCCGGCAATCGCGAGCGATATAATGGTGGATGTCATCGGCTTGTCTATCTGGCGCATCATGGCAGTCGCCTCCCCCGCCGCGGCGCGGTGGTGTAAGAAGTCTGACCTCCGGACGAACGCGCGAGCCGCCGCCGCATGCGGTGTGCTGGGCAGGAGTCGGGCCGGGGCACCGACCGAGCGCCAGATCACCGTTGGGCGACCGGATGCACTCCGGAGTTAAAACGTTGCGTGAGATTCTGCGGTTAATGTATTAAATTAGCAAGCAATTATGGCCCTGCTCCCGATCCTCCACTTCCCCGATCCCCGGCTCCAGAAAGTCGCTGCTCCGATCGAGCGCATCGACGACGAGGTGCGTCGGCTTGCTGCCGACATGGCCGAGACCATGTATGCGGCACCGGGCATCGGGCTGGCCGCAACGCAGGTCGACGTACACCGGCGCCTGATCGTGATCGATATCTCCGAGGCGCACGACCAGCTGCTTACGCTGATCAACCCGCGCATCCTCGGGCAGTCCACAGACACCCAGGAGTGTGAGGAAGGATGCCTGTCGGTACCGGGCATCTTCGATGAAGTCGAGCGGCCTGCCCAGGTCGAGATCGAAGCACTCGGCCTCGACGGACAGTCGTTCCGTCTCAAGGCCGAAGGGTTGCTGGCGGTCTGCGTCCAGCACGAGATGGATCATCTGGATGGGATCGTTTTCGTCGATCATCTGTCCCGGTTGAAGCGCAATCGTATCGTGAGCAAGCTGCGCAAGCAGCAGCACAAGGTTCTCTAGTCCCGCTCGGTAGCGGCGCAATCCGGCCTGTGCTTGAACGGGCGGCTGCGGAAAGTCCCACCCGGCCCTGATCCGATGCGACTGGTCTTTGCAGGTACTCCCCCGTTTGCAGCCGCCGCACTGGCTGCGCTGGCCGATGGCGGCCATGAGATCGCCTGCGTGCTGACCCAGCCCGACCGGCCGTCCGGTCGCGGCATGAAGCTCACGGCCAGCGCGGTCAAGGCGCTTGCGCTGCAACGTGGCCTGCCGGTGGCGCAGCCGGCGACGCTGCGCGATGCGGCCGTCCAGGCCGATCTCGCCCGCCTTGCGCCGGACGCGATGGTCGTTGCCGCGTACGGCCTGCTGCTGCCGCCGGCCGTGCTGGCAATCCCCCGCCTCGGTTGCCTGAACATCCATGCATCGCTGTTGCCGCGCTGGCGCGGCGCTGCACCGGTGCAGCGTGCCCTGCTGGCAGGCGATGCGGAAACAGGGATCAGCATCATGCAGATGGACGCTGGCCTCGATACCGGCCCGGTCTGGTCGCGCCGCGCACTGCCGATCGGCGCGCGCGAGACGGCGGGCATGCTGCTCGAGCGCCTGACCGCCCTCGGCGCAGCGATGATCGTCGAGAGGCTCGGCGCCGCAGGCGGTTCCATCGTGCCGGAGCCGCAGTCCGACAACGGTGTCACCTATGCACACAAGATCGAAAAGCGCGATGCCGCGATCGACTTCTCGCAGCCTGCGTCGTCGATCGATCGCCTGGTGCGGGCGTTCGACCCGGTGCCCGGAGCGTTCTGCGAGTCGGGTGGCCAGCTGCTGAAGATCTGGCGGGCGGTTCCGGAAGACCGGACGTTCCCGGAAGGCACCCGGCCGGGCAGCCTGCTGGCGATCGATGCGGAGGGCTTCTCGGTGGCCTGTGGGTCCGGTTGCCTGCGTGTGCTCGAAGTGCAGCGCGCGGGCGGCCGGCGCCAGGCCGCGTCTGCGTATGCGCATGCGGCTGGCCTGCACGAGGCCAGCCTGCTCGGTGCCGGGTCTGCCGTGCTGTCGCCGGTGTCGCCGGTGCCTCCTGCAGCGGCCGCGGCAGCCGAGACAGCTGGACGTCCTCGCTGATGGAGGCTGTACAGGTCCGTGCGGCGCGCACGGTTGCGGCAGTGCTCGCAGGCCGCAGTCTGTCGAGCGAACTGATGGCGGCGCTCGACCGCTCGCCCGCGCTGGCCGGCGGCGAACGTGGCCAGCTGCAGGACCTGTGCTACGGCACGCTGCGCCACCTCGGCGAACTGCGCGCGGTCGCCTCGGCGCTGGTCGACCGCCCGCTCACCGACGCACTGCTGCAGGCGCTGGTGTGGGTCGCGCTCTATCAGCTGCGCCACACGCGCGCCGCCGCGTACGCCGTCGTCGACGGTGCGGTGGAAGCCTGCGCCGCGCTCGGCAGCCCGCGCGCACGCGGGCTGGTCAACGCAGTGCTGCGCAATGCACTGCGCCGCAGCGCCGAACTCGACCGGGTTGCGGTGGCCGACGACAGCGCGCGTTACTCGTTCCCGCAGTGGTGGATCGAACGGGTACGCAAGGATTATCCGCAGCACTGGCGCGATGTCCTGGCCGCCAGCAACGGCCATCCGCCTTTCACCCTGCGCGTCAACCGGCGGCGCACCGACACGGAAGCATTCATCGCCGCGTGCGCTGCGCGAGACATCGAGGCGGTGCGCATCGACTCGATCGAGGCCTTTCCGCTGGCGCCGTCGCTGCGGGATGGTGCCGCGGCCCTGATGCAGCCGGTGCGGATTCCCCTCGACGCCTGCGTGCGCCTGCCGCGGGCGCTACCGGTGGAATCGCTCCCGGGGTTCGACCAGGGCTGGTTCAGCGTCCAGGATGCCGGCGCCCAGCTGGCCGCCCTCCTGCTGTCGCCCCGGGATGGCGACCGGGTGCTCGACGCCTGCGCCGCGCCGGGCGGCAAGTCGACCCACCTGCTCGAAGGCGCCGACATCGAACTGGTCGCGCTCGACAGCGATGCCGGGCGCCTGCGTCGCGTGTCCGACAACCTCGGCCGGCTGGGCCAGATGGCCACGCTGGCTGCCGCCGACGCTGCCCACCTCGCGTCGTGGTGGGACGGCAGGCCGTTCCAGCGCATCCTGCTCGATGCGCCCTGCTCGGGATCCGGCGTCGTGCGTCGCCATCCCGACATCAAGTGGCTGCGCCGCGCGTCCGACCTGCCTCGCCTGGCCGCGCAGCAGCGGCGGTTGCTCGACGCCCTGTGGACGGTGCTCGCGCCCGGCGGCTCGCTGCTGTATTGCACGTGTTCGGTGTTCCCGGCCGAGAACGAGGCCGTGCTGGAGGCCTTCCTTGCCGACCAGCCGGGCGCGCGTCGGGTATCCTGCGTGCAACAGGCGCACACCCCGGCCGTCCGGGGTGCGGGCGATGCATCGGATATCGCCGCGGCGCGCGGCGATGCCGATCGATCGTCGACCGGAGATCTGAGGCTGCTGCCTGATCCTGACCACGATGGGTTCCACTACGCATTACTCAGCAAGCCTTGACCCGCGCCGCGGCGGAGTTCTGCGGTGGCTGGTCGCCATGGTCGCGACGGCGGCCGTGCTGCTGCTCGCGCTGTCGTCGTCCGTGGCGCGGGCGGACGGGATCGTCGCGCGCAATGCCTCGCTGGAGGCGAGCGATGACGGCTGGCTGCTGTCGACCGATTTCCAGATCACGCTGTCGGCGCCCGTCGAGGAGGCACTGTCCAAGGGCATCACGCTGTTCTTCGTCCTCGAACTCGAAGTCAGCCGTGGACGCTGGTACTGGTTCGACCAGCGGGCAGGGGTCTCCGCACAGACGTACCGTCTCGGCTACAACACACTGACCCGCCAGTACCGGCTGGCGGCCGGCACGCTGTTCCAGAACTTCGCGACGCTCGAGGAAGCGCTCGCCGTGCTCGGGCGCGTCCGGCGCCGGCCCGTGCTCCCGCTCGCCGCGCTGGCGCGCGGCAACACCTACGCTGCGGCAGTGCGCATGCGCCTCGACCTGTCGCAACTGCCGCGGCCGTTCCAGGCGAGTCCTTTCGCAACGCGCGAATGGACCCTCACGTCGGACTGGTACCGGTTCGCGGTGACGCCATGAGCGCATCCGTGACCCCGGGCCGTTCATGGTTCTCGTCGCGTCGCTTCAAGTACGTCTTCGTGCTGCTGGTCGGGTTTGCGGCGGTGCTGCTGTTCCTGCTGTCGACCGCGACCGCGAACACGCAGCTGTTCGCCAATCATTACCGCCAGCTGCTCGCGATCAACGCCGGGCTGGTCGTCGCGCTGCTGGTGCTGATCGGCTTCCAGCTCTACGGGCTGCGGCGCAAGCTCAAGTCGGGTGTGTTCGGGTCCAAGCTCGCATTCCGGCTGGCGATCTTCTTCTCGCTGGTGGCGGTACTGCCGGGCGCGCTGGTCTATGCGGTGAGCGTGCAGTTCATGGCGCGCGGCATCGAGTCCTGGTTCGACGTGAAGATCGACAAGGCGCTCGATGGTGCGCTGGCGCTCGGCCGCTCCACGCTCGACGGCTCGCTGCGCGATCTCTCCGCGCGGGCGCAATCCATGGCGGCGGCGCTGTCCGAACAGGCACCGACCCAGCAGTCAGCCGCGTTGAATCGCCTGCGCGACCAGTACCGCGTCGATGAGGCGGCGCTGTTCAGTCCGCGTGGCACGGCGCTGGCGGTGGCCGGCACCGGCATCGCCGTGATGCCCGAGCTGCCGGTCAGTGCGGTGATGCGGCAGGTGCGTGCGCAGCAGCCGTATTCGTCCATCGAGGCGCTGCCCGACAAGGGGCTCTACCTGCGTGTGGTGGTGCCGGTCAACACGCTGTCGCTGACCGATGACATTCGCGCGCTGCAGGTGCTGCAGCCGGTGCCGCCGGCACTCGCGGCCGCGGCCGAGGCGGTGCAGGTCGGTTACCAGGACTACCAGCAGCTGCAGTTGTCGCGCATCGGGCTCAAGCAGCTGTACGGGTTGACGCTCACGCTGACCCTGCTGCTCGGCCTGCTGGGCGCGTTCGCACTGGCGATCTTCCTGTCCGAGCAGCTCGCCTCGCCGCTGTCGATCCTCGCCGAAGGC
The DNA here is from genome assembly GCA_020248265.1 of Rhodocyclaceae bacterium. Classification (NCBI taxonomy): domain Bacteria; kingdom Pseudomonadati; phylum Pseudomonadota; class Betaproteobacteria; order Rhodocyclales; family Rhodocyclaceae; species Rhodocyclaceae bacterium. The sequence goes on along the minus strand of JADCHX010000013.1, from coordinate 65,314 downwards.
ACGGCAGCGGTCGCGCGCGGCGACTTCAGCCAGCGCGCGACCGTTGCGAGCAGCGACGAACTGGGCGTGCTCACCGGTTCCTTCAACCGGATGACCCGGCAGCTCGACGAGGTACGCGCCGCCAACCAGCGCACGCAGGCGGAGATCGAGACCGCCAAGGCCTACCTCGAGAGCGTGCTCGGCAACCTGTCGTCGGGCGTGATGTCGTTCGATGCCCAGTTCCGGCTGCGCGCGGCCAACCGCAGTGCCAGCCTGATCCTCGGCGTCGAGCTGGGCGACCTGCTCGGTACGCAGCTGAGCCGGGATGCGGACGGCGCCTCGCCGCTCGCACTGCTGGCGCACGAGCTGCAGTCGCGCTTCCAGCTCGGCGAGCCGGGTGGCGCCTCGCCGGTCTGGGAGGCTCAGGTCGAGTACGGCGCGAAGGGTGCGCGACGCATGCTGCTGCTGCGCGGCTCTCACCTCCGGGTCGACCGCGAGCAGGATGCCGATGTCGGCCATGTGGTCGTGTTCGACGACGTGACCGGGCTGATGCAGGCGCAGCGCGATGCAGCCTGGGGCGAGGTGGCCCGCCGGCTCGCGCACGAGATCAAGAACCCGCTGACGCCCATCCAGCTGTCGGCCGAACGGCTGCACCACAAGCTGTCGGCGAAGCTGGATACGGCCGACGCGCAGATGCTCGAGCGTTCCACTCAGACGATCGTCAACCAGGTCGCAGCGCTCAAGAGCATGGTCGACGCGTTCTCCGAGTACGCGCGCAGCAAGCCCGACATGGCGACCAGCGAGATCGACCTGAACCAGCTCGTGCGCGAAGTGCTCGGCCTCTACGAGGCGGGCGCGCGTACGATCGCCATCGACACCGACCTCGCCACCGGCCTGCCGAAGGTGGTTGGCAGCCCGACGCAGCTCAGGCAGGTGCTGCACAACCTGTTGCAGAATGCACAGGATGCGCTGGGCGACGTGGCGACGCCTAGAATCGTGGTGCGGACCGAGCTGGCAGCAGCCGGTGCCGGGCAGCGTGCATGCGTACGGCTTTCGGTGGTCGACAATGGCTGTGGATTCCCGCCGTCGATGCTCGAGCGGGTGTTCGAGCCCTACGTCACCACCAAACCGAAGGGAACCGGCCTCGGGCTGGCGATCGTCAAGAAGATCATCGAGGAACATCGCGGTTCGATCGAGGCGGGCAATGCAGAGTCTGGCGGTGCCCGCGTCAGTTTCACCGTGCCGGTGGCCGCTGCACGCAGCGACCGGAGCGGGTTGAGTGCAGCAGCCTAGGCCGGCCACGCCCGTCCTGCCCGAACGGGCCAGGCAGGCTGCGGCCCGAGGAGGTCCAGCATGAACGCCAGTACAGTTGACGGAACCGAATGAGCGACATCCTGGTCGTAGACGACGAGATCGGCATCCGCGAGCTGCTCTCGGAGATCCTGCGTGACGAGGGCTACAACGTGCGCCTCGCCGAGAATGGCGACCAGGCCCGGCGCGAGCGCGCCCGCGCCCGGCCCGACCTGGTGCTGCTCGACATCTGGATGCCGGACACCGACGGCATCACGCTGCTGAAGGAATGGGCGCGCGGCGGCCAGCTGACAATGCCGGTGGTGATGATGTCCGGCCACGCGACCATCGATACTGCGGTCGAGTCCACCAAGCTGGGTGCTTCCGATTTCCTCGAGAAGCCGATCGCGCTGCAGAAGCTGCTGTCGACCGTCGGCCGCGTCCTGCGTCGATCCGAGGCAGCGCCGATGCCCGAGCTCTCGCTCGACAGCCTCGGCCGCTCGCCGATGATGGCCGAGCTCAAGCAGCGCCTCGCGCAGCTTCGCGCCGCGCGTGGCCCGGTCGTGCTGGTGGCCGAATCGGGCTGCCGCGCCGAGCTGTGCGCGCAGTACCTGCATATCCCGAACACGCCCTGGATCGAGGTCGAGGACGCGCGCCCGCTGCTCAATTCGCCGCTCGATCTCGCAGCCAGCGCAAACGAAGGCGTGCTCTACATCCCGTCGCTCGGCCAGCTGTCCCGCGCCGAGCAGAAGGGCCTGGCGCTGGTGATGGGCCGCTCCGATCGGCACCGGGCGCGGGTGGTGATCGGCACCGAGCGCGACCTGGCCGATCAGGTCGCAGCCGGCCTGGCCGAGCCGCGCTTGCTCGAGGCGGCGCCGGTCACCCTGCAGGTGCCGCCGTTGCGCGACCATCGCGAAGACGTTCCCGAACTGGCGACGCTGCTGCTTACCCGCATCGTCGAAGCGAGGGAAAGCCCGCCGCGCAGCTTCGACACCGCCGCGCTGAATGCACTGCGCAACTATGAATGGCCGGGCAACCTGCGCCAGCTGGAGCAGATCGTGCGCTCGCTGGCGGTGACCTCGCTCGGCACGGAAGTGACGGCCCAGGACGTCGCGCGCCTGGTCGTCCAGCAGGACGTGCTGCCGGTCGTCAGCCTGCCCGCGGCACAGAATCCGGCCTCCGGGCTCACCTTCGATGCGCCGCTGCGCGAGGCGCGCGATGCCTTCGAGAAGTCCTACCTCGAGCACCATATCGCGCTCGAAGGCGGCAACATGAGCCGCGTCGCGGACAAGGTCGGCCTCGAACGCACCCACCTGTACCGCAAGATCAAGCAGCTCGGCATCCGTACCCGGCGCGCCGACGACTGACCGTTGCAGCACGCGGCGAACGCCGACAGGCCCGATGCGGGATAATCGCGGATTGCCGATCAGGCACCGAACCCCCGACCCGAACGCGCTCCCGGGCGCGCACTGCACATGCCCACTCGCACCGAACTCGCCAACGCGATCCGCGTCCTTTCGATGGACGCGGTGCAAAAAGCCAACTCCGGGCATCCCGGCATGCCGATGGGGATGGCGGACATCGCCGAATCGCTCTGGCGGCATCACCTGAAGCATGACCCCGCCGACCCGCGCTGGGCCGACCGCGACCGCTTCGTGCTGTCGAACGGGCACGGTTCGATGCTGCTGTATTCGCTGCTGCACCTGACCGGCTACGACCTGCCGATGTCGGAACTGGCCGCGTTCCGGCAGCTGCACTCGAAGACGCCGGGTCATCCGGAGTACGGCATCACCGCCGGCGTCGAGACCACGACCGGGCCGCTCGGGCAGGGGCTCGCCAATGCAGTCGGCATGGCACTGGCCGAAGCCCTGCTCGCTGGCGAATTCAACCGCCCGGGGCATGCGATCGTCGACCACCACACCTGGGTGTTCCTCGGCGACGGCTGCCTGATGGAAGGGATCTCGCACGAGGCATGTTCGCTCGCCGGCACGTTGAAGCTGGGCAAGCTGATCGCCTTCTACGACGACAACGGCATCTCGATCGACGGCAAGGTCACCGGGTGGTTCACCGACGACACGCCGAAACGCTTCGAAGCCTACGGCTGGCAGGTGATCCCGGCGGTCGACGGACATGACGGCGAAGCCATCGATCGCGCCGTGGCTGCCGCGAAGGCCGACACCGCGCGCCCGACACTGATCTGCTGCCGCACCGTGATCGGCAAGGGCGCGCCGACCAAGCAGGGCTCGGCCGACACCCACGGCTCGGCGCTCGGCGACAAGGAAGTCGCGGCGACCCGCGATGCGCTGGGCTGGACGTCCGGCCCGTTCGAGATCGGTGCGGATGTGCGTGCGGCCTGGGACGCGCGTGCCCAGGGCGGCGCGGCCAATGCCGCGTGGCGTGCCCGGTTCGCGGCGTATGCGGCCGCCCATCCTGACCTCGCCGCGGAGTACGAGCGCCGGACGGCTGGTGTCCTGCCGGCGGGCTTCCAGGCTGCGGCAGACGCGGCGATCGCGGCGGCCCAGGCGAAGACCGACGCCTTCGCGACCCGGAAGGCCTCGCAGAACACCTTGAACGCGATCGCCCCGGCGCTGCCGGAGCTGATCGGCGGCTCGGCCGACCTCATGGGCAGCGTGTTCACCGACTGGTCCGGCAGCCGCGTGGTGCTGCCCGACGACCATGGCACCTTGCGCGGCAACATCGTGAACTTCGGCGTCCGGGAATTCGCGATGGCGGCCATCACCAACGGCCTGGCGCTGCACGGCGGGTTCATTCCCGAGACCGGGACCTTCCTGACCTTCTCCGACTACTCGCGCAACGCGCTGCGGATGGCGGCGCTGATGGGCCTGCGCAACGTGTTCGTGTTCACCCACGACTCGATCGGGCTGGGCGAGGACGGGCCGACGCACCAGTCGGTGGAGCAGGTCTCGTCGCTGCGCCTGATCCCCAACCTCGATGTGTGGCGTCCGTGCGATGGCGCAGAGACTGCGGTGGCGTGGAAGTCTGCGCTCACCTGCACGACGCGTCCGACAGTGTTCGCGCTGTCCCGCCAGGGCCTCGCACCGCAGCCGCGCAGCGCCGACCAGCTGGCCGGCATCGCGCGCGGCGGCTATGTGCTGGCCGAGGCGGACGGCGGCAAGCCGGCGGTCGTGCTGATCGCCACCGGGTCCGAAGTGGCGCTGGCCATCGCCGCGCGTACCCTGCTGGCGGCGGAAGGCATCGCCGCCCGCGTGGTGTCGATGCCCTGCACGTCCGTGTTCGATGCCCAGGACGCCGCATGGCGGACAGCCGTGCTTCCCCGCAACATCCCGCGTGTGGCGATCGAGGCAGGCGTCTCCGACTTCTGGCGCAAGTATGTCGGTGCCGCCGACGATGGGCGCGGTGCCGTGCTCGGGCTGGACCGCTTCGGTGAATCTGCGCCGGCCGGAGTGCTGTTCAAGCACTTCGGATTCACGGCAGAGGCTGTCGCCGGGCTCGCCCGGTCGGTGATCGCGGCGGGCTGAGATCGCTCGCGCCCCGCAGCGGGCCGTCCCGGTCGTTGCGGTAGACTTGCCGGCTCGCAGGGGCGCCCGGCGCGCCCCATTCCCGCGCCAGGGCGTGCGTTGCGTCTTGCCGCCGCCCCCGCTGACATCCCAGTCTCCCAGACTGCCAAGAAGACTTTCCGGAGGTTTCCATGGCGATCCGTGTTGCAATCAACGGCTACGGCCGCATCGGCCGAAACATCCTGCGTGCGGTGTATGAATCGAACCGCACCAGCGAGATCCAGATCGTGGCGATCAACGACCTCGGAGATGCGCAGACCAACGCCCACCTGACCCGCTACGACACCGCCCACGGCAAGTTCCCGGGCAAGGTCGAGGTCGACGGCGATTGCATCGTGGTCAACGGCGACCGGATCAAGGTGTTCGCGATCCGCAACCCGGCGGAGATTCCGTGGGGCGCGCTGAACGTCGACGTGGTGCTCGAGTGCACCGGCTTCTTCACCACCAAGGAAAAGGCTTCGGCCCACATCAAGGGTGGTGCGAAGAAGGTGATCATCTCCGCCCCGGGCGGCAAGGACGTCGACGCCACCGTGGTCTACGGCGTCAATCACTCGGTGCTGAAGGCGAGCGACACGGTCATCTCGAACGCGTCCTGCACGACCAACTGCCTGGCACCGGTCGCCAAGGTCCTGCACGACCGGATCGGCATCGTGAACGGGCTGATGACCACCATCCATGCCTATACCAACGACCAGGTCCTGACCGACGTCTATCACGAAGACCTGCGCCGGGCGCGCTCGGCCACGCAGTCGATGATCCCGACCAAGACCGGTGCCGCGGCCGCCGTCGGCCTGGTGCTGCCGGAACTCAACGGCAGGCTCGATGGCTTCGCCATGCGCGTGCCGACGATCAACGTGTCCATCGTCGACCTGTCGTTCGTCTCGGCACGCCCGACCACGGTCGACGAGATCAACGGCATCATGAAGGAAGCCGCCGCGATGCCGGGCTGGAAAGGCGTGCTCGGCTACAGCGACGGCCCGCTGGTTTCGGTCGACTTCAACCATGACGCGCATTCGAGCACCTTCGATGCGACGCTCACCAAGGTGTCCGGCAACCTCGTGAAGGTCTGCAGCTGGTACGACAACGAGTGGGGTTTCTCCAATCGCATGCTCGACACCACCCTGGCCCTGATGGCGGCGAAGTAACGCCGGACCCCCGGCGACGTGAGGACAGCACGATGAACATCCGGCGGATGACCGACCTCGATCTTTCCGGCAAGCGGGTGTTCATCCGCGCCGACCTCAACGTGCCGCAGGACGACGCCGGCGCGATCACCGACGACACGCGCATCCGCGCGTCCGTGCCCGGGATCGAGCTGGCCCTCAAGGCCGGGGCACGGGTGATGGTCACCTCGCACCTCGGCCGCCCGACCGAGGGCGAGCTCAGGCCCGAGGATTCGCTGGCCCCGATCGCCGAGCGGTTGTCGCAGCTGCTCGGCCGGCCGGTCGCGCTGCGGCGCGACTGGATCGATGCGGGCGAGGTGGCGCCGGCCGCCGGCGAGGTCGTCCTGCTCGAGAACTGCCGCTGCAACAAGGGCGAGAAGAAGAACGACGAGGCGTTGTCGAAGAAGATGGCGGCGCTGTGCGACATCTACGTGAACGATGCGTTCGGTACCGCGCATCGGGCCGAGGCGACCACCCACGGCATCGCGCGCTTCGCGCCGATCGCCTGCGCCGGCCCGCTGATGGCCGAAGAAGTGAGTGCACTCACCCAGGCGCTCGCACAGCCGAAGCGGCCGCTGGTGGCGATCGTGGCGGGTTCGAAGGTGTCCACCAAGCTCACCATCCTGATGGCGCTGGCGCAGAAGGTCGATCGCCTGATCGTCGGCGGTGGCATCGCCAATACCTTCATGCTGGCCGCCGGCCTGCCGATCGGCAAGTCGCTGGCCGAGCCCGACCTGGTCGAGGATGCGAAGAAGGTGATCGCGATCCTCCGGGCCAAGGGTGGCGATGTGCCGATCCCGGTCGACGTGGTGGTCGCGAAGGAGTTCTCCGCCACGGCGCGGGCGACCGAGAAGGCGTCGACCGAGGTCGCGGCCGACGACCTGATCCTCGACATCGGTCCGAAGACCGCCGCGATGCTGGCCGGGCAGCTGCAGTCGGCCGGTACCATCGTCTGGAACGGGCCGGTGGGCGTGTTCGAGTTCGATGCGTTCGCCGGTGGCACACGGGCGATCGCCGAGGCGATCGCGCGCAGCCCGGCGTTCTCGCTCGCCGGCGGTGGCGACACCATCGCCGCGATCAACAAGTTCGGCATCGCCGACAAGGTCGACTACATCTCGACGGCCGGCGGCGCATTCCTCGAATTCCTCGAGGGCAAGGAACTGCCTGCGCTGACCATCCTGCAGCAGCGCGCCGCCTGATGCACAACGCCGTGGTGCCGGCAGCAGACCGCGACAGATAACGGAGTTCCCATGACCCGTCGTACGAAGATCGTGTGCACGCTCGGACCGGCGAGTACCGATCCCAAGGTGCTGGCTCGGATGATCGAAGCCGGCATGGATGTCGTGCGCATCAACTTCTCGCACGGCACCTCGCAGGAGCATGCCAAGCGGGTCGAGATGATCCGCTCACTGGCGCGCGCGGCCGGACGCACGATCGGCGTACTGATGGACCTGCAGGGGCCGAAGATCCGCATCGGCAAGTTCGAGCATGGCAAGACCGTGCTCAAGCCGGGTGCGAAGTTCATCCTGGACGCCAGCTGCAAGCTGGGCAACGACGAGCGCGTCGGCCTCGATTACGAAAGCCTGCCGCAGGACGTGCGGCCGGGCGACACGTTGCTGCTCAACGACGGCCTGATCGTGCTCACCGTGACCTCGGTCGAGGGGCCGCAGATCCACACCATCGTCGACCAGGGTGGCGTGCTCTCGAACAACAAGGGCATCAACCGCAAGGGCGGTGGCCTGTCCGCGCCGGCACTCACCGCCAAGGACATGGAAGACATCCGAACGGCCGCGGAACTGAAAGCCGACTACCTCGGCGTGTCGTTCCCGCGCTCGGGCGAGGACATCGAGTGGGCGCGCAGCCTGCTGCACAAGGCCGGCGGCAAGGCGCTGATCTGCGCGAAGATCGAGCGCGCCGAGGCGATCACCGCGCTGGAAGAGATCATCGACGCCTCCGACGTGATCATGGTGGCGCGCGGCGACCTCGCGGTCGAAGTGGGCGACGCGGTGATCCCTGCGTTGCAGAAGCGGATGATCCGGCTGTCGCGCGCGCAGAACAAGCTGGTGATCACGGCGACCCAGATGATGGAGTCGATGATCAACTCGCCGATCCCGACCCGGGCGGAGGTCTCCGACTGCGCGAATGCCGTCCTCGACGGCACCGATGCGGTGATGACCTCCGCCGAGACCGCAGCCGGGCAGTTCCCGGTCGAGACGGTGCATGCGATGGCCCGTGTCTGCATCGAGGCCGAGAAGGCCGATCTCGTGGCCAGCGAACAGCGCCGCACCGGCGACGATGCCCCACGCGACGTCGAGAGCGCGATCGGCCGCGCAGTGATGTCCACCGCGAACTATCTGCCGATCAAGGCGATTGCCGCATTGACCCAGAGCGGCAAGACTGCGCAGCTGATGTCGCGCAACGATTCGATGGTGCCCATCTATGCGCTGACGCCGCTGGTCGAGACGCGCCGCCGGGTGACGCTGTTCCGGGGTGTGTATCCGGTGAATTTCGCGGTCAAGTCGAAAGACCCCGAAGAGACGCTCAATGCGGCCGAGGACGAACTGCTCAAGCGCGGCGCGGTGCAGGTCGGCGACCTGATCATCATCACGATCGGCGAGCCGTTCGGCAAGGCCGGCGGCACCAACACGATGAAGATCGTGCGCGTCGGCGAACACCGCAAGCCCTGACCAACCGTATCCGGACCCTTCGTACAACCGTCACAGGAGAACATCGATGGACAAGAAGCTGATGGCCGCCACCGCGGCAGGCATGGTCGCCGCGGGCAAGGGCCTGCTGGCTGCCGACGAGAGCAGCGCCACCGTCGCCAAGCGTTTCGCCGGCGTCAATGTCGAGAACACCGAGGCGAACCGCCGTACCTACCGCGACATGCTGTTCACGACGCCGGGCATCGGCAAGTACATCAGCGGCGTGATCCTGTTCGACGAGACCATCAAGCAGCAGTCGCTCGGCGGGGTCGCGTTCCCGAAGCTGCTCGAAGACCAGGGCATCATCCCGGGCATCAAGGTCGATGGCGGCGCCAAGGACCTGCCGTCGCACCCGGGTGAACTGGTCACCGAGGGCCTCGACAACCTGCGCGGCCGTCTCGCCGACTACTTCAAGCTGGGCGCCCGCTTCGCGAAGTGGCGTGCCGTGATCACCATCGGCAAGGACATGCCGTCGTGGGGCTGCGTCGAGGCCAATGCCCATGCGCTGGCCCGCTACTCGGCCCTGTGCCAGGAGGCGAACATCGTCCCGATCATCGAGCCCGAGGTGCTGATCGATGGCGACCACACGATCGAGCGCTGCTTCGAGGTCACCGAGGCCACGCTGCGCGCGACCTTCCAGGCCTGCTACAGCCAGCGCGTGTCGGCAGAGCACCTGATCCTGAAGGCGAGCATGGTCATCTCGGGCAAGGGCTGCGCGGTGCAGGCGTCCGAAGCCCAGGTGGCCGAGATGACCGTCACCGCGCTGCGCCGCTCGGTGCCGGCCGCGCTGCCGGGCGTGGTGTTCCTGTCTGGCGGCCAGAGCGACGAGAAGTCCGCCGCCCACCTGTCGCTGATGAACGCGACGCACAAGGCCGAGCTGCCCTGGCCGCTCACCTTCTCGTACTCGCGCGCATTGCATCAGGCCGCGCTCAAGGCCTGGTGCGGCAAGCAGGAGAACTGGAAGTCCGCACAGCAGGTATTCGCGCATCGCGCCCGCATGTGCAGCCTGGCATCGCAGGGCAAGTACAGCGCAGCCGAGGAGAAGAAGGCCGGCTGAGCGGCATCGGGCTGCCGGCAGCATGGAAGGGCCGCTCGCGAGCGGCCCTTTTTCGTGTGCCCGGCCGGAATGACCGACAATAGCGCGCTGGCCCACCGCACGGACGCACGATGCTGAACACCGGATCACCGAATGCCGTTCCGATCAGGCTCGCCCTGGCGCTGACGGTGTTCAACTTCATCGGTGCCAATGCCATGCGCGTGCTTGCCACGCTGTACGTGCTCGAGCTGGGCGCGGCGCCCTGGGTGGTCGGTGTCGTCGGCGGCCTGCTGTACCTGTTCCCGCTGCTGCTGTCATGGCCGATCGGTGCGATGGCCGACCGACGCTCGGCGCTCGGCATGCTCGCCTTCGCCGCGGTCTGCGCCATCGTCTCGCTGCTGCTGATCTACCTGTTCCCGGTGCTGCCGATGTTCTTCGTGGCGGCCGCGCTGAACGGGCTCGCGCTCGCGTTCTACCACGTGACGCTGCAGAACCTGATCGGCACCCTGAGCACGGCGGAGGACCGCGCGGCCAACTTCGCCAACTTCAGCCTCGCCGGTGCGCTGACCAGCTTCGTCGGGCCGCTGATCGCCGGCGTGTCGATCGATACCGTGGGTTATTCGTGGGCCTGCCTGATCATCGCCGCGACCTCGGTGATCGTGCTGGTCCTGCTGGGCATCTGGGGCAAGACCCTGCCGCGCCCGCAGCCCAGGGCACAGCGCGAGGCGGCGGCGCGGCTCGTGTTCGACCGCACGCTGGTCGTGATGCTCGTGGTCAGCGGCCTCGTGCAGCTGGGTTCCGACCTGTTCCAGTTTTTCGTGCCCGTGTTCGGTCACCAGATCGGATTGTCGGCCTCGGCGATCGGCGTCGTGCTCGCGTTGCACTCGTCGGCGTCGTTCATCGTGCGCTTCTTCCTGCCGCGGATGATGAAGCGGATATCGGCGAACCAGCTGCTCGTCTGGGTGTTCGCGACCGGTGCCGTCGGGTTCGTGCTTTCGACCTTCGCCGAGGGCGTGGTCACGCTGGGCATCACGGCCTTCCTGTTCGGGCTGGGCATGGGGATCGGCATTCCCCTGACGGTGATCCTCATGTACGAGGCGTCGTCGAAGGGCCGTTCCGGCCAGGCGCTCGGCGTTCGCCTGACCGCCAACAACCTGGTGCGCATGGGCGGGCCGATGGTGTTCGGCGCACTGGGCGCGGTCGTCGGCGTCAGTGGCGTGTTCTGGATCCTCGGCGGCGTGATGGCGATCGGCTGTCTGCTGGCCCGCTCGCAGCGGGCACCATCGCCTTGAGCCACGCGCCGGCGACCGCCAGTCCGTTGCCGGTTCAGCCCGATACCCCGGCCTCGCCCCGCGCGGTGGCCATTGCTGCCGCGGCAGCCGCTGTGTCGATGGCGATGGTGTTCGCGCCGGCGCCCGAGGGCCTTCCGGAAGCGGGCAAGCGGGTCATCGCAGTGGCCGTACTGGTCATCGCCCTCTGGTGTACCGAGGTGGTCCCGGCCGCGCTGACCAGCCTGATCCTGGTGGTAGCGCTGGTGCTCACCGGTGCGGTCCCGGGCTTCGCGCAGGCACTGGTCGGATTCGCCGATCCGGTGGCGTACTTCCTGATCGGCGTGCTCACCATCGGCCTGGCCGTGTCGCACAGTGGCCTGGCCGAGCGAGTCGCGCACTTCTTCCTGCATCGCTCCCGCGGCAGCGCGCACTCGCTGTTCATCCAGTTGCTGCTGGCCTTCCCCCTGATGACCCTGCTGCTGCCCTCGGCCACCACCCGCACCAGCATCCTCGTTCATGTGTACGAAGAAGCGCTGCAGCTCGGGGAGGTCCCGAAGCGCCACCCGCTGTCGCGCGCGATCATGATGGCGCTGAACTCGATCAACCGGCTGGCCTCGACCATCATCCTCACCGGCGGCATCTCGCCGATCGTCGCCGCCGCGCTGATCGGCGGCATCGACTGGAGCCGATGGCTGCTGCTGATGAGTGTGCCCTACCTCGCACTGCTGGCGATCGGGTCGCTCCTGATCTGGCTGCAGTACCGGGGCGGGTTCGGCATGACGCTGAAACAGGCACCCGCCGCCGAGCGGAAACCGCTGACTGGCCTGGAACGGCGCACGCTGGCGATCACCGCAGGCGCATCGCTGCTATGGCTCACCGATTCGCTGCATCACCTGCATCCGGTGGCACCAGCGCTCATTGCCTGGATCCTGCTGCTGTCGCCCCGCATCGGCGTGCTGAGCTGGGGCGACTTCGAGCGCCGGATCGGCTGGGGCAACTTCTTCGTGATCGCCTCTTCGCTGTCGCTCGCCCGTGCGCTGATCGACAGCGGTGCCAGCGGCTGGATCGCAGGGCTGATTGCAGGGGCGGTACCGCAGTTCTCCGGGCAACCGGTACTGGTGATCGTGATCCTGATGGCCGCGTCGGTACCGGTGCGCGTGCTGATCCCGAACATCACCGGCTTCCTGGCGACGACCATCCCGATCGCGATGTCGATCGGGACTGCGACCGGCGTCAATCCCGTGGTCTGCGGACTCGCGGTGATGATCGCCGGCGATGCGGTGCTCTACTACCCGGCACAGAGTGCGTCATCGCTGGCCGTCTACGAGCGCGGCTACCTGACGGCGCCGGAAATCTTCCGCTTCGGCGTGTACATGACGCTGGTCGCCTTCCTGGTGGTGGTGCTGGTCGCACTGCCGTACTGGAACGCAGTCGGCGAGCCACTGCGGGCATGACGATGCCAGCCATGGCCACCGGGCACCGCAGGCTGGCGATTGTTGTATAAAGCGGTGTGTTCCGTGCAGCGAGCAGAAATGGAAACGTCGAACGCGCGCAGCAAGTTCCGCCGCAACCTGGGTTACGGTCTGTCGGCGATCGCCATCGCGGTCGGGCTGAAGTACGGCTTCGACTTCGGCAACCAGATCAGCGGACCGCTGATGGGGGTTGTCGGAGCGATCAGCGGCGCGGTCTTCTGCGCGCTGACGCTGGACTTCATCATCGAGCTCGTCTTCCCTGAACGCAAAGACCGCCAGTAGAGTCAGTAGAGCCGGTGGGCCGGCCCGGCCAGTTTCGGCCAGGCCGACACAGTCATTGCTTCCGGCGGTTGTGCGCGCTGAACATGTTCAGAAGCCACATCGCGCAGACGACTACCCATGCCAACAACAGCAGTTGCCCGATTTCCACTCGAATCTCCTCATCCACGTTGATTGACTGATCACGATCCCGCGAAGGACACCCTGCGCTTGCCGCCGATGAGTGGGAACATCACGACCACCGTGGCAATGAGAAGTGCGATCTCGATGCAGTAGACCGCCATGTAGCCCGTGCTCGGGGCGGCCAGGCCGGCCCCGAACACCTCCCGCGCCGCCAGGGCGGCAACGAGATCGCGGATGATACCGCCAAGCGCGACGGCGACGCCGGCTGCGGTGGCCTGTGCGGCACCCCAGGCACCGAGCGCGAGGCCGATCTGGTCGCGGGGCGCGAGGTTCATGCTGGCAGTCAGCGTGCCGTGGCCGAAAACGCCGCTGCCGAAGCCGAGCAGGAACACACCCGAGACGAACGCGGCCAGGGAGTGCAGCGGACCGGCCGCGATCACCAATCCGAGGGCCGGGATGCCGATCAGCGCGGCCGCGACCGACATCCGGAACGGGTCCGAGCCACGGCTGAGCGTACGCGAGGCGAAGGCGAACCCGATCAGGCCGCCGCCGGCGAGCGTTGCGGTGAGCAGCGTCGTCTGTGCGACGGTCATGCCGAGCACCTGGCCACCATAGGGTTCGAGCAGCACGTCCTGCATCGTGAAGGCCATGGTACCCAGCGCGATGGCGGCCAGTCGGCGGATCGCATGGTCGCCAGCGATGAAACGGCGCCACGCAGCCTGGAAGCTCGGGGTAGCCGGGGGCGCGGCTGCCCCCGTGTTGCGCGGCGGCCGTCGCGTCTCCTGCTTCCACAGGGCGACCGTGTTGAGAACGAGCGTGGCGACGGCCGAGCCCTGGATCACCTGGATCAGCCGGCCCGGGCTGAACTCTTCCAGCAGCACGCCGAAGATGACCGCACTGATCACGGTGCCCAGCAGCAGCATCACGTACATCAGGCCGACGACGTTGGGCTGCGACTCGGCAGGCACCAGGTCGGTCGCCAGTGCGAGTCCGGCCGTCTGTATGGTGTGCAGACCGGCGCCGACCAGCAGGAAGGCCAGCCCGGCACACAGCGGGCCGATCCACGAAGGCCAGGCTGCGGCATTGCCACCGCCTGCCAGCACGAGCAGTGCGAACGGCATGATGGCCAGTCCGCCGAACTGCATCATCGTGCCCATCCACATGAACGGCACGCGCTTCCAGCCCAGTGCTGACCGATGGGTATCCGAGCGGAAGCCCACCAGCGTGCGGAACGGCGCATAGAGCACCGGCAGCGAGATCATCACCGCCACGACCGAAGCCGCGACGCCGAGTTCGACGATCATCACCCGGTTGAGCGTCCCGACGACCAGGACCAGTGCCATGCCGACCGAGACCTGGAACAGGGAAAGGCGCAGCAGGCGCGACAGCGGCACATCCGGCGTGGCCGCATCGGCGAACGGCAGGAAGCCGGACCCCAGCCCGGCCCAGGCGCGCATCACCTTCTGGCTGATCGAGTTCATGGTCCCTGGCGCAGGGTACGGATACCGCGTCCGGTACAGGGCTTCACGGGGGGTGTGCAGGAAATCGGGCGCAACGGCCAGCCTGGGCCGGCGGTTGCAGGACGCGCGGGACCGGGAACAACGGCTACCCGGTCACCGCGCAGTCGACGCGACAGCTACTTCTTCGCTGTCGGCGCGGCAGGAGCGCCAGCTGCGGAGCCCTCCGCCACCACCGTCTTGGTGTTGCCGTTCAGAAAGGCCTTCACCCAGGTGGTGTTCGTGAGCAGTGCGTAGTGCACTGCGAAGGAACCGATCGCACATGCGCCCAGGAACAGCGGCACACCCACGGACGGCTTCACTACGAGCCACAGTTTTCCATAGATCATTTCGTATGCCTCCGATTACTTGAGCCAGGGGGAATAGATGTACGCCAGCAGGTGCGCCAGCGCGGCGATCATCCCGAAAATCTGCGTGCCCTGGATGATGTTCCGGTGCAGCTCTTCCGATTCCCCAACAGTCAGCCCCGTCGGCCACACTTTATTTGGGTCGTCCATCGTGCGATCTCCTTAAGACAGTTGATTTCGTGCGGCGAGCCGCACGCGGGCAATCCGGAGCCATGCTGGCAACAGACCTGTGCCCGACTAGAACTTACTACGCACATGCGACAATGTCACTTGATCTTTACTATTTGTCGTGTCAGATATATATGACACCGAAGTCATTAAGGCGACTCCCGGCCCAGAAGCTGCGGCAGCAGAGCGAGTTCTCCCTAGGAGCGGGCCATCCCCGCTCTGCTCGCAGTGCCGAACCAGCCGTGGAGGCATTTTTGCAACAGGCCAGGCCACGGCGCAGTCCATGACGGGGCGTCGCCCGAGATCGCTGCCGGGCGGCAGGTCCTGCGCAAGCGGTGAAGGACGTCGACGATCCGCCGCATCGCCGAGGTCCTGGGCCTGCGCGGCGTGGTGGACCTGGTCGAGTCGCGCGACGACTCGACCGACCTCGCGCGCGGCTAGAAGGGTACCGAGCCCCTCAGGGTGGTGCGTTCCATCCGCCGCCGCAGCGGCAACTCGTAGTCGATCACGGCGCGATGCTGGGTCGCACAGTTGTCCCAGATCAGGAAGTCGCCCGGCGCCCAGCGGTGGCGGTAGACGAAGCGGTCTTCCTTGAGGTGCTCGAACAGCTTCGCGAGCAGGCTGCTGCTCTCCTCGGCCTCGAGCCCGACGAGCTCCGTCGTATAGGCCTCGCACACGAACAGGCACTTGCTGCCCGTCGCGGGATGGGTGCGTACCGCCGGGTGCAGCATGTCCGGCACCTTCGCGCGCTGCTCGGCGGTCAGTGCCGCGCGCGGCGCGCCCTTGCGCTCGCGCGTGTAGCCGGCAAAGTACGAGTTGACCGCCTTGCGGTCTTGCAGCGTGCGCTTCGTCTCGTCCGGCAGCGCGTCGTATGCGGCGGTCATGCTGGCGAACAGCGTATCGCCCTTCGGCTGGCCATCCTGCATCGGGATCTCGTGCGCATAGAACAGCGAACCCCGGCTCGGTTCGGCCGCGTAGCAGAGATCGGAATGCCAGAAGAACCCGGCGTCGGTGCTGCCGATCGGCTTGCCGTTCTCGATGATGTTCGACACCACGAACAGTTCGGGGTAGCCGGGGCGGCAGCGGTCCTGCCGCAGATGGTGTTCGAGTTCCCCGAACTGCCGGCTGAACGCGATGTGCTGCTCGGGCGTCAGCACCTGTCCCGGAAACACGACGACTTCATGCTCGTGCAGCGCATCCTCGATGGCCTTGAAGGTCGCCGCATCCACCGGCTTCGACAGGTCCACGCCGGTGATGCGTGCGCCGAGCGCGGCGCCGCTGGGAGTGACGGTGATCATCGGTTGCCTCCGGGATATCGTACGGACAGGCCGGTATTGTGGATCAGCTTGCGCCGGCATGCCCGGGCCAGCGCAGCCACCGGGCCAGTGCACCGCCCATGATGGCCTCGACGGACGCGCCGTCGAGCCACGGCATGTGCGCCGTCCACTGCAGCACGCTGTCGCGGTAGCCGCCGGGCAGCCGGGAGACATCCGAACCCCAGAACACGCGCTCGGGACCGTAGGCGTCGACGATCGCGCGCAGCGGCGCGTGCAGGCCGCGATGCGGGAACGGGTCGGTGGCGTAGGCCGGCATGCAGGTCGCCTTCACCGCGATGTTCGGATGGCGTGCCAGCGCCAGCAGGCCCGGCAGGTGTGCGAAGGCGGCGTCATCGGTCGCGCCCTGCGGGATGGCCAGGTGGTCGAGCGCCAGCTGCAGGCCTGGATGGCGGCTGGCGATGTCGGCGACCACCGGCAGCATCGGCGGCAGCGCCCGGATCATCAGCGGTATCGCATGCCGTTCAGCTGCCGCCCATACGCTCGCCATCGCCGGCTCCAGCAGCAGCGCGCCGCCGCGCGCCGAATGGAACGTGAAACGTACGCCGAGCATGCCTGGCTGGTCGCGCCAGCGTTCGAACGCTTCGAACGGGTTGCCGAGCAGCGGATCGAACCGGCCCATCACCGCGAAGCGGCCGGGGTAGTCGGCTGCCGCCGCCAGCGCGAGGTCGTTGCGCTCGCCTTCCCAGCCCGGCGGCACGATCACCGCGGCGTCGATGCCGGCGGCATCCATCCCGGCAATCAGCTCGGCAGCGGTCCAGGGCTCGGCCCGATGCGGCTTCGGGTTGCCGCCGCCAGGCCACGGGCGCGCGGGCGTATCGGCGCCCCAGACATGTACCTGGGCGTCGATGACCTTCATGCCGAAGGCTGCGCACCCCTGGCGCCGACGCGCAGCGCCACGAGGAAGCGCGACACCAGGTTGTATGCGCCGACGGTGGCGGTCAGCTCGACCAGTTCACGGTCGTCGAATGCGTCCCGCACCGCTGCGTAGACAGGGTCGGGTACGTCGATGCTGCGTGTCATCGCATCGGTGTAGGCGATCACCGCCATCGCGGTCGCATCGAAGTGGCCCTGCACCGCGCCGCTCGCCAGCGCGTCGATCTGCACGCTGCTGAGCCCGGCCTGCTCGGCATGGTGGCGGTGCGCCTCGAACTCGTAGGGCGCGCCGTTGAGCACGGCCACGCGCAGGATGACCATCTCGCGCAAGGCCGCCGGGAGGGTGGATTCTCGGCGCACCGCGGTGAGGAAATGCAGCCAGCCGTCCGCGATCGGCGGGCTGTGCAGCAACGTCCCGTACAGCGCGGACACGCGGCCGCGCTGCGCCTGGATGCGCGAGAGCAGGTCGGCATCGACGCTCGCGGCGGGATCGGCAACCGGCAGCAGCCGGGCGGGCAGGTCGGGACCGCTCATCGGGGTGTACCTTTCAGGGTAGATCGCCGGAGGTTCCGGCATCGGCGATTGTCCAGCCCGGTACCGCCGGCTGCAATCGCGAGAAGCGCGCGGGAAATGAACGCACCTTCGTGCGAACCTGCGCCTGATCGTGCGCAGACCCGGCCTCGCGCAGCAGGCCCAGGCTGGCGACCTGCGGATGCGCGATCGTCTCGTCGGCGCGCTGGTACACCGCGGCATTGCCGCTGTGCTTGCGGATCAACGCGACAAGGTCGGAGGCCCGATGGTTCTGGAATACCGCCTCATACAGCGGCCGCAGCGCGTTCACGTCGACGCCATGGCCGGTGGAGTTCCGGCCGTTGCGGTCGAAGCGCGGGTCTTCGCACATCCAGCCGCAACCGAGCTCGGCCACGAAGTCGGACCAGCCTGCCCGGCCTTCGGCACCGACCGAACCGCCGAACGCGAAGAAGATCGGTTCGTCGGCGGTCGCCCACCCGCGCTCCGGGGGATAGTTCGCGCCGCCGACCCTCGGTCCCGCGTAGACATCGGGATCGGTCTGCGCCGCGAGGTGGATGCTCTTCATCGACACCAGCGAATTGAGCAGCGACACGTCGACCCGCTGGCCGAAGCCGCTGCGGCTGCGTTCGAGCAGCGCGGCCAGGATGCCCTGTGCCAGGAACAGCCCGGTGCCGACCGATGCGACGTCCGCGCCGAGGCGGCGTGCCGGCCCGCCATGCTGCCCCAGGTAGCGCGTGTAGCCGGCCATTGCCTGCGCGACGAGTTCTGAGCCCGGCAGTGCGGCCAGAGGGCCCTGCCTGCCGAACGCGGACACGCTCGCGCGCACCAGCCGCGGCAACAGGGGTGGCTGCACCTGAGCGACGAGGCAGTCCAGGCCAAGCCCGGCGAGGCGCGGATCGTTGCCATCGAACACGACCACATCGCTCGCGGCCAGCAGCCCCGCCACCGTTGCCCGATCCGCATCCGGAACGCCGCTCAGCCGCACCAGCGCCTTGCCGCGGTTCAGGTCGCTGAACAGTGCGCTGCAGGCGGTTGCCGGCACCTGGGGCTGCGCGGTCCGCAGGTAGTCGCCGCCGGGCCACTCGACGCGGGTCACCGTCGCGCCCAGTTCCACCAGCCGCAGCCCGGCGAGCGGACCGGCGATGCCTTCGGCCAGCTCGACCACCTGCATGCCTGCGAGTGGCAGTGGCGCGTCATCCGGAACGCCGGCGCTGGCCTGCGGGGCCATCGCGTCGCCGCTCGAGCGCGCCGCCGCAGCCGTGGCCAACGCCATCGCATCGCGACCGAAGACCTCGTCCATGTGCTCGGCCGGCTTCGGTGCCCGCGTCACCTGTGCCGGCGTGTCGGAGAAGTGCCACGGCGGCCCCGCAACCGACAGCACGCCCCAGTCGCCGGTATCGACTTCGGCGATCATGCCGTTGGCGACGACCTGCGCGTGGTGGCGGAACGTCTCGAAGAAATGCGCCAGCCCGCACGGCACGCCGGCCCGTTGCAGCACGCGCAGCCACCAGATCGCGGGCCGGCCGCGCAGCACCGGTTCGAGCAGCGCATCGAGCGCGTCGCGATGGGCGACCCGGGCCGCGTTGTCCGCGAAGCGCGGGTCGCCGGCGAGCGCGTCCTGGCCGATCGCCTTGCAGAACGCGCTCCACGCGGCCGGGCGCTGCACCGAAACGAACAGTTCATGGTCGAGGGTTGCGTAGGCCCGGTCGGGCGCGAACGACGGGTTCGCACTGCCCATCGGCACGGGACGCAGACCGGCACCCAGCAGTTCGGCGAGGCGCGTGCCCTGGATCTCGAGTGCGGCCTCGAGCATCGATACCTCGACCTTCTGGCCCAGGCCGGTGCGGTCGCGATCCAGCAGGGCCGCGAGGATCGACATCGTCGCCACCGAGGCGGTGGTGAGGTCGAGGAAGCCGGTGAAGCGGAAGGCCTCGACCGGATCGCCCGGTGCGCCGTTGGCGCGCGCGAAGCCGGAGAACGCCTGCATGATCGGATCGGCACAGCCTGCTTTCGCCAGCGGCCCGGTCTCGCCGAAGCCGGAGATCGCGCAGTAGACCAGACGTGGGTTGGCCGCGCGCACCACGTCGTAGCCCAAGCCCAGCCGCTCGATCACCCCGCCACGGAAGTTCTGCACGAACACGTCGCAGGTGCCGAGCAGCTCCATGCCCTGCGCCCGGCCCTCGGGCGTCTTCAGGTCGATGACCACGCCCTTCTTGTTCACGTTCATCGACAGGTAGTTGGTGCCCATCCCGCGCTGGGTCGGCATCACCCATCGGGTACCGTCGCCGGCCGGCGGCTCGACCTTGATCACCTCGGCACCGAGCATGCCGAGCAGGGCCCCGGTCCACGGTCCCGCGGCCATGATGCTCACGTCCATCACGCGCAGGCCGGCCAGCGGCCCTGCACTCCGGGCGGGGCCGCTCACGAGCATGACCGGGACTGGAGCGGCGCGCTCACAGCGCCTCGAGCGCCTCGATGACCTTGCGCTCGACGACGATGCCTTCGACCCGGCGCCGCTCGCGCTCGCGGCGGGCACGCTCGGACGGGATGCGGATCTCGTCGACCCCGGGCTGCTTCGGCGTGGCCTTGATCTTTCGCACCAGTTCCGACATCTGCGTCTCGAAGTCCGGTTCGGTGAACATGATGGCCGGGTCGACCACCCAGAACAGGAAGCCGTAGTCCTGCACCTCGCCGCGCGCGAACGTCGCGCCGGCCAGCAGGCCCATGGCCTGGACCGCGAACGACAGGCCGTAACCCTTGTGGCCGCCGAACGGAACCACGCCGCCCTTGAGGGTCTCGCGCGCGTCGGTGGTCGCGCGTCCATCGGCATCGAAGCCGATGCCTTCGGGCAGCGGCTGCCCGAGGTGCGCATGCAGCAGCACGTCGCCCCACATCAGCGCGGCCGTGCCCATGTCGAAGATCACAGGGCCTTCCTTCGACGGGAAGCCGAAGCACAGCGGGTTGGTACCGAGCGCCGGGCGCGCACCGCCGACCGGCAGCACGCGCGGCTTGGCGCTGGCGATGTGGATCGCGACCAGGCCTTCGCGCGCGACCTTCTCGACGAAGTAGGCGTTGCGGCCGCTGTAGTAGCTGTTGTACGCACCCACGCAGGCGATGCCGCTGGTGCGCGCCTTGGCGATCGCGACCTCGGCCGCGCGGTAGGCGACGATGTAGCCGATCTCGTTGCCGCCGTCGAGCAGCGCCGATACCGGCGTCTCGCGCACGGTGGTGATCGGCTTGCGGCCGTGGCGCGCCTTCTCGTCGCCGGCGATTGCCATGATGCGCGGCAGGCCGGCGAAGCGGTAGCCGCACAGCGAGTTGTCGACCAGCTGGTCGACGATGATCTTCGCATCAGCCGGCTCGTAGCCGATGCGCCCGAGCGCCTTGATGCCGATCGCGCTCGCTTCCTCCGGGGTCAGGCGGACGGTCTCGGGGGAGTCCGCGTCGAGGAGTGGACCACTGCCTGCCGTGCTGCTCATGCCTGCTCCTTCGCCGGGCGGAACTGTACCAGCGTGATGTCGCCGGGGATCTCTTCGTAATCGACCTCGACCGGCATCCCGATGCGGATGTCGGACAACGCGCAGCCGAGCAGGTTCGTGGTGAGGCGGGGCCCCTCTTCGAGCTCGACCTGGACCACCGCGTACGGCACCCGGCTCTCGAAGTACGGCGTCCAGGCCTTGTGATAGACGACGTAGTTGTGCAGGGTGCCGCGGCCGCTCATCCGGCTCCAGTCCCACTTCGTCGAGAAGCAGTGCGGGCAGGCGGGGCCGATCGGATACCACGCGCGTCCGCAGCCGCCGCAGCGCTGCAGCACCAGTTCATGGCGGCGTGCGGCTTCCCAGAACGGCAGTTCTTCCGGGTAGACGAACGGCAGGTAGCGGCCGGTCTGCTCGTCGAGCATCTTGTATGCGGGCTTCATGCTCATCTCCGGAAGATCACCGATTCGCCCAGGAAGCTGCCGTACTGGATCACCTGCGCATCCTTCACCTGGCGCGGCCCGCATTCGTGGCGAAGCTGGCGCACCGCCTCGATGAACAGGTTCCAGCCGATCATGTGGCCCTCGGACAGCAGCCCGCCTCCGGTGTTGATCGGCAGCTCGCCACCGAGCTCGATGCGGCCGTCCTTCACGAACTCGCGCGCCTCGCCCGGACCGCAGAAGCCGAAGCGCTCGAGCGCAAACAGCACCAGCGGCGAGAAGGCGTCGTAGGTGATCAGCGCGTCGATGTCTTTCTGGGTGACGCCGGCCATCTCGTACGCGTAAAGGTCTTCGCGCGTCGGCCGGTAGGGGAAGACATCCTGCTGGGCGACGCCCAGCCCCGGCAGCGTGAGGTTGTGCAGCTGCCGTCCGGCGTGCACGCCCTGCATGCCGGAGATGTAGACCGGCGGCTTGCGCAGGTCGCGCGCGCGCTCGGCCGAGGTGACGATGATGCAGGCGCCGCCATCGTTGTTCTGGCAGCAGTCGAACAGCCGCAGTGGCTCGATGATCCAGCGCGACTTCAGGTAGTCGTCGCGGCTCATCGGGTCCTTGCGTACCGCGATCGGGTTGAGCTGGGCATGCTTGCGGAAGGCCATCGCGATCGGCGCGAGGTCTTCGTTGCTGCCGCCGTACAGGTGGAAGTAGCGCTGCGCGGCGATCGCAGCGCCGAAGGCCGGGCCGAGCGCGCCATAGGCCGGCGACTCGCCGTGCGGACCCAGGCCCTGCCGCCACATCTCGTGGTCGGCGGTCTGTCCGTAGGCCTTGCTGCGGCGGCCGTGCACGATCGCCACCGCCTTCGCCATGCCGGTGGCCACGGCCATCGCGGCATGCTGCAGCATCGGCGCGACGAAGCGGCCGTGGCTCCACCCCTGGTAGGCATAGCGCACGTCGGCACCGACCGCCTCGAGGAAGCGGTCGTAGTCGTAGCCGTAGGACAGCTGGATGATGCCGTCGACATCCTTGCGTTCAAGGCCGGCATCGGCGAGCGCGATGTCGTAGGCCTCGACCGCCAGCGACAGCGAGGTTCGCTCCGGGTACTTGCCGAGCAGCAGTCCGACGCCGCTGACGGCAGTCCTGTCACGCATGGCCTGCGCGGTTTCGGTCATCCGGGTCCCATCCGTGTCTCCTCCGGGCCGGGGCGCCTGGCAGGCGCCTCTCGAGGCTCCGATCAGCCGATCGTATGCGGCTACTTTACTGTCGTCAAGTTAGCGGATGTTTGGCGCAGGCCCCGACTTGCGCTAACCTGCGCCCCATGATGGGCAAGATCAGGGACAGTGCTAGAACCCGGGAGGCCGTGCTTGCGGCGGCCGCCGAGGAGTTCTGCGAGAAGGGCTTCGACGGCGCGACCACCGCGGGCGTGGCGCGCCGCGCCGGCGTGAGCAAGCAGCTGATCAACCACCACTTCGGCAGCAAGGAAGCGCTGTTCCGCGAAGTGCACGACCTGCGTTTCCGCCCGGGCATGACCTGGGAAGAGCCGATGCCGGACGACCCGCGCGACCTGATCGCCGAGCGCTTCGCGAAGCGGGTCGACGACCTCGATTACATCCGCTTCCTCACCTGGGAGGCGGCCAGTGGTCAGGCGCGCCGGGTGCCCGGGCGTGCAGGGCGGCAGAAGCGCATCGCGGACTATGGCAAGGCCCTGCAGCAGTTGCAGGCCGACGGCAGCCTGCCCGGCGATGTCGACCACCGCATGCTGCAACTCGCGATCCTGTCGCTGGCCACCTATCCGATCGCTTTCCCGCAGATCACGCTGCTGGTGACCGGCCGGGCCGCGACCGGGGCCGGCTTCCAGAAAGACTGGCAGGAATGCCTGCGCTGGATCGGCCGGCGCATCCTGGCGCCCGAAGCCGCACCGGCAAAGCCGAAGCGCAACGCGGCCGGACCCGCGCGCAAGGCGGGTGCCACGGCCCGCAAGACCGTAGCGCCTGCGAAGGTCGCGGCCAGGGCCGCGCCGCGCAAGCGGGCTGCCGCTACTCCGGCTTGATGCCCGCGCTCTTGATGATCATGCCGTAGCGCGCCATCTCGGAGCGCGTCAGCTGGTCGAGCTGTTCCGGCGAGCCCGGCCAGGGATCGATACCCATCGCCGCTCCGCGCGTCCTGAGATCGGGCGACTCCAGTGCGCGCAGCGCCTCGCGGTTGAGCCGCGCCACGACGTCCTGTGGCGTGCCGGCCGGGGCATAGAGGCCGTACCAGATCGACATCAGCAGCTTCGGATAGCCGGCTTCCTTCGAGGTCGGCACGTCGGGGACGGTCGACACCCGCGACTCGGACAGCACGACGAGCGGCCGGACCTTCTTCTCGTTGATCAGCGGCAGTACCGAGGCGACCGACACGATGACCTGGTCGACCTCGCCGGTGACCGCAGCCATCGTGGCCTGGGTCGCGCCCTTGTAAGGCACGTGCACCATCTCGATCTTCTCGAGCGTGCGCAGCAGCTCGTTCGCGAGATGGTTGGTCGTACCGCCACCGCCAGAGCCGTAGTTGAGCTTGCCCGGGTTGTTGCGCGCCAGCGTGATGAACTCCTTGAGCGTGCGTGCCGGTACCCGCGGGTTGACCAGCATCACGTTCTCGATCGTGGCCAGGCGGGCCACCGGCACGAAGTCGCGGATCGGGTCGAACGGCAGCTTCGCGTACAGGTGCGGGCTGAGCGAGATCGTCGGCGAGGTGATCAGGATGGTGTAGCCGTCC
Organism: Rhodocyclaceae bacterium; assembly: GCA_020248265.1. Classification (NCBI taxonomy): domain Bacteria; kingdom Pseudomonadati; phylum Pseudomonadota; class Betaproteobacteria; order Rhodocyclales; family Rhodocyclaceae; species Rhodocyclaceae bacterium. The sequence goes on along the minus strand of JADCHX010000013.1, from coordinate 41,020 downwards.
GCCGGGGACTTGGCGACGATGTTCAGCGCGAGCGTGCCGCCGGCGCCGACGCGGTTGTCGGGGACCACCCCCACGCCGAGGAACTCCCCCATCTTCTGCCCGACCAGCCGGCCGACCAGGTCGCTCGGCGCGCCCGGCGGGAACGGCAGCACCAGCCGGATCGGCTTCGACGGCCAGGCCTGTGCCGCCACGGTGCCTGCGCACAGCGCAGCCGCGACGGTGGCCGAGGCCAGGGCCAGCGCGCGCGCGGCGCGCGTCGTTGAACGCATCGTTGCTCCTCCTTCGCGCCCGGCATCGCGGGCTGCCACGCGGCGCCGGGTCGCGCGGACCCGCCGCTGGCGGCATCGACAGGCTCTCGCGCCCGCCTTGTTTGACGTCGTCTGCAGGTATCGTACCAGTGACTTTACGCGCGTCAAGTTATTGCGTATCGTCGCCCGACAGTCATGCACGACGGATCCGCCGCCCTCGCAGGCCATGCCCCTGCGACCCATGGCAGGCGAGTGTCCGCACGAAGGAGGAGCCAGTCATGCGACGGATGCGCTGCGTCCCGGAGGTCGTCCCGTCGGCGCCTTGCGCCAGGGTAGGGGCAGGGGCCGTGCTTGCACTTGTGCTCGTCCTTGTCCCGCCGCCGCCCGCATTGGCTCAGGCGTTCCCCGCGAAGCCGATCCGGATGGTCGTTCCGTTTGCTCCCGGCGGCCCGGTCGACATGATCGCGCGGGTGGTTTCGTCGCGCCTGACCGAATCGTTCGGCCAGACGGTAGTCGTCGACAACCGTGCCGGCGGCGGCAGCACGATCGGCACCGAACTGGTCGTGCGATCGCCCGGCGACGGCTACACCGTGTTGCTCACCAGTTCGTCGATCGCGATCAACCCGAGCATCTATCCGCAGATCACCTTCGATCCGGTGCGCGACCTCGCGCCGGTGACCTGGGTGGCGGCTTCGCCGCTGGTGCTGGTGGTTCATCCGTCCCTGCCGGTGAAGAGCGTGTCCGACCTCATCCGCCTCGCGCGCAAGCGTAACGGCGAGCTGGTGTATGCCTCCTCCGGCAGCGGCAGCGCTCCCCACCTCGCGGGCGAACTGTTCGCGTCGATGGTCGGCGTGAAGCTGGTGCACGTGCCGTACAAGGGGGCGGGCCCCGCCACCGGCGACCTCCTGGCTGGCCACGTGCAGGTCATGTTCAACAACATGCTCAATGCGGTCCCGAACGTCCAGTCGGGCAAGCTGCGCGCGCTCGGTGTCACCTCCGCGCAGCGCAGCCCGGCGCTGCCCGATGTACCGGCGATCGCCGAGGCAGGCGTGCCCGGCTATGAAGCGACCACTTGGTATGCCTACTTCGCGCCTGGCGGCACGCCACGGGCGCTGGCCGACCGCCATCATCGCGAGATGGCGGCCGTGCTCAAGCAGCGTGAGGTGCAGGGTCGCCTGTCGGCCCAGGGCGTCGACCCGGTGGGTGCCGGCCCCGACGAGCTCGCGCGCCACCTCGACATCGAGATCCGCAAGTGGGCGAAGGTCGTGAAGGCCTCGGGCGCCCGCGCCGAGTAGCATCGCCTTCGCCGCACGCCCCCCTGCAACAGGACATCGCATGACCCGCACCGACCGGACTGCCGGCGACACGCCGACCACCCTCTCCAGCCTGCTCTCGCCGCGCTCGATCGCGATCGTCGGAGCCTCGGACGACCCCGCCCGCCCCGGCCACGAGACGCTCAAGGCACTGATCGCGATGGGCTACCCGGGTGCGGTGTATCCGATCAACCCGAAGTATCCGGAGCTGCTCGGCAAGCCCTGCTTCCCGTCGCTCGATGCAGTGCCCAGTCCGGTCGACCTGGTGGTGATTGCTGTGCCGGCCGCCGCGGTGCCGGGCGTGATGGAACAGGCTGCGCGCCGGCAGGTGCGGATGGCGGTCGTGATGAGCGGCGGCTTCCGCGAGACTGGCGACGCCGGCGCGGCCCTCCAGGACCAGGTGGTGGCGACCGCACGCGCCGCCGGTATCCGCCTGATCGGCCCGAACTGCCTCGGCTTCGCGAACATCCCCGATCGCGTCTGTGCCGCGTTCGGCAGCATCAGCCGCGTGCCCAGGCTGGAGGCAGGCACGGTGTCGCTGGTCACCCAGAGCGGCGGTTTCGGCTACAGCCTGGCGCTCGCCTGTGCGGAAGAGTCGATCGGCTTCCGCTACGTGATCGCCACCGGCAACGAGGCCGACCTCGGCTGCGTCGACCTGATCGATGCGCTGCTCGACGATCCCGGCACCGAGATCGTGATGACCTACCTCGAAGGCCTGCCCGATGCGCGCGCGCTGATGCAGGTCGGGCGCAAGGCGCTTGCGCTGGGCAAGCCGCTGCTGGTCTGGAAGGGCGGCGTGACCGAGCAGGGCGCGCGCGCCGCCGCCACCCACACCGGCAGCATCGTCGGCCGGGCCGACGTCTACCGCGCGCTGTTCCGCCAGGCCGGCATCGTCGAACTGAACGAGATGAGCGACGCCCCCGACCTGGTGAAGGCGTTCCAGTGCCATGCGCGCTATCCCGGCATGGGCAGCGGGCGTCGCGCGGCGGTGATCGGCGGCTCCGGCGGATCGGCGATCGTGTTCTGCGACGCGGCGTCGCAGGCCGGCCTCGCGTTCGCCGAGTTCCAGCCGGCCACGGTCGACAGGGTCGCAGCCCTGCTGCCGCCGATCGGATCGCCGACCAACCCGGTCGACCTCACCGCCGGCTACATCGGCATCCGCGGGCCGAAGGCCTATGCCGACGTGATCCGCGCGGTGCTCGACGACTCGGGGGTCGACACGCTGTGCCTGAACTTCGCCAGTTCCAGCCCTGGCGGTACCGTCGCCGGCGCGAAGTTCCTGGTCGACATGGCCGCCGACCTGCGCAAGCCGGTGTTCGTGTTCTCGTCGATGCACAAGTCGCTGGCGCTCGAGGCGCACACGATGCTGCGCGACATTCGCCTGCCGATGCTGCCCTCGCCGGTACGGGTCGCGAAGGCGATGGGTGCGCTCGCAACCTGGGCAGCCGCTCGGGAGGCCGCAGCCCGGGCACCGACGGCAGGCCAGGCGCCAGCCGACGGCGGTGCCGCAGTCGCGCCAGTGTCGTTGCTGCAGGCCGACGGCCGCGCCCTCGACGAAGTGTCCTCCAAGGCGCTGCTGCGCTCGATCGGCGTGCGTACCCCGGGCGAGGTGATGGTGCCGGTCGATGCGCTGGCCGAGGCGTTGCACCTGGCGCGCGACATCGATGGCCCGTATGCGGTGAAGATCGTGTCGTCCGACATCCCGCACAAGAGCGACATCGGCGGTGTCAGGCTGTCGGTGCCGGCCGGCGCACCGCTGCAGGCGGCGATCGACGGCGTGGTGGCCGCCTGCCACGAGCGCGCGCCGACGGCCCGGCTGCAGGGCGTGCTGGTGTCCGAGATGGTCGCCGACGGCTTCGAACTGCTGGTCGGCGTGGTCGACGAGCCGGCGGTCGGCCCGGTGATCGTGCTCGGCCAGGGCGGCGTGTTCGCCGAGGCGATGGGCGACTCCACCTGCCGCGTCGCGCCGATCGATGCCGTCGAGGCACGATCGATGATCGACGAGCTGCGCTGCGCACCCATCCTGCGCGGCACGCGCGGGCTGCCGGCGCTGGACATCGATGCAGTCGTCGAGGTCCTCGTCAACGTGTCGGCCTTCGCCTGGGCGCATCATGGCGTGCTCGCCGAACTCGACATCAATCCGCTGTTCGTGCGGCCGGCCGGCCGCGGTGCGGTGGCTGCCGATGCGCTGGTGGTGACCCACGCGTCCGTGCAGTCCGCGCACTGAACCGTCTCCAATCCCGCCCCGACCCCGACCGGAACCCCGATGACCGACCACCTGCTTGTCGAACTCGATGGACACGTGCTGCGGCTGACGCTGAACCAGCCGCACAAGAAGAATGCCTTCAGCCCGGAGATGGTCGGTGCCCTCGCCGACACGCTCGACAGCGCGCTGAGCGACGATGACGTGCGCGTGGTGGTGGTGACCGGTGCCGGCGATGCCTTCTCCGCTGGCGGCGATCTCGGCCGCCGCGCACAGGAAGTCGCCGGGGGCGAGACGCCGACGCCGTTCGACCGGATGAACCGGCTGCAGACCGGCACGCACCGGCTGGCGCGCGCGATCGAGCAGTTCGACAAGCCGCTGATCGCGGCAGTGAACGGTGCGGCGGCCGGCGCCGGCATGGACCTCGCGCTGATGTGCGACATCCGCTTCGCCTCGACCAATGCGCGCTTCTGCGAGGCCTACATCCGGGTCGGCCTGATCCCGGGCAACGGCGGCTGCCACTTCCTGCCGCGGCTGATCGGCACCGGCCGCGCGCTGGAACTGTTATGGACCGGCGACTGGCTGTCGGCCACCGATGCGGAACGGGTCGGCCTGGTGAACCGCCTGCATGCGCCCGAGGCGCTGCTCACCGAGACACTTGCCTTCGCGCACCGGCTGGCCGGCGGGCCGCCGATCCAGCAGCGGCTGATCAAGCGGCTGGTACGCCATAATGAGCGCAGCGACCTGAAGTCGAGCCTCGAATACACCGCCGCCGCGATGGCCGCGGCGCAGGGTACGGCCGACTACCGGGAAGCGATCGAAGCCTACAAGGAGAAGCGGCCGGGACGCTACGAAGGCAAGTAGCGCGGCTGCATGCACGCGATGAGCCAGATGACCGACTACGGGATCGACCCGCAGGCCACGGCGCCTGCCGACTGGACGGCGCACGACCTCGAGCACGACCGCGGCTGGGTGTTCCGTCTCGATGACGATGCCCGCCACGACCTCGCGGCGGCGGTGCGCCAGGCGTACGATCCGGCGCGCACGCTGCTCGACTACCGGCGCGACGAATTCGACCTCGGTGCGGCCGCACGGCCGATCGCGGCAGCGGTGGCTGAAGCGCGCCGCGGCCGCGGGCTCTCGCTGGTCAAGGGCCTGCCGCGCGAGGGCCTCGACGAGAAGCAGTTCGAGCTGATGACCTGGGCGATCGGCCTGCATGTCGGCGTCGGCCGCCCGCAGGGCAAGGCCAGCCACTACCTGTCGGCGGTGCGCGACGTCGGCACCAACTACCGCACCTCGACCGGGCGCGGTTACTCGTCGAACGCCGAGCTCGACTTCCATACCGACTCCACCGATTTCGTGGGGCTCAGTTGCTACAACCAGGCGATCTCCGGCGGCATGAGCATCGTGTCGAGCTCGGTCACCGCGCATGCACGGATGGCGAGCGAACATCCCGACCTGGTCGACTACCTGCACCAGCCGATCCATTTCAGCCGCCAGGGAGAACAGGCCCCGGACGAAGAGCCGTCGTATCCGCACCCGGTGTTCGACGTCGAAGGCGGCCTGCTGTTCAGCAAGTGGAACCGCAACCGGGTGAACGGCGCGCAGACGATCGAAGGGGTACCGCGCATCCCGCCACGTCACCTAGAGGCGCTGGAGAAGTTCGATGCGCTGGTGCGCCGCCGCGACCTCGCCTACACGATGTTCCTCGAGCCGGGCGACCTGCAGCTGATCAACAGCCATGTGACGCTGCACTCGCGCACCGACTTCACCGACCATGAGGCACCGGAGAAGAAGCGCCTGCTGTTCCGGCTGTGGCTGTCGACGCCCGATGGCGATCGCCTGCCGGCCAGCTGGCTGCCGGTGTTCAAGACCACCGAGCCGGGCACGGTGCGCGGCGGCATCCTCGGCCAGCAGCACGACGCGCGCTGCAAGGCCTTCGAGCGGCGGCAGGCCGAGGCGATCGGGATGCGCGTGGTGGCGTGACGCCTTCGCTTGTCGGAGGCGCCTGCAGCTACTGCCGCAGCAACTCTTCGGCCATGCCATCGAGCCGCGCCTTCAAGGCGCGCCATCCCGGCATGTGCCGATCAAGCAGCCTGTAGAACCGAGCGCTGTGGTCATGGCTGGCCAGATGGCACAACTCGTGCAGCACCACGTAGTCGATGCACTCCCTCGGAGCCTGGACCAATGCCGGGTGCAAGGTGATTCGTCCGTGCGGCGAGCAACTTCCCCACTGGACCCGCATCCACTGCAGGCGCATCGGCGGCGGCTCCTTGACCCAGCGCAATCCACTGGCCACAGCATCGAGGCGATCGCGCAGCACCTCGCGGGCACGGTGGCGCAGCCACCCCGCCATCTCTGCCTGCACGTCCTGGGCAGCCCTGCGCTGGACAGCAACCTCCAGGTACGCGCCGCGCAGCCGGCAGGCGGGCGCTGCCGCTGGGTCCACCGTGACGCGCAGACGGTAGCGCCTCCCCAGGTAGTGAACGGACTCGCCACTCGTGTATTCCCGATGACGGACGTGCTCCAGGCGAGCCCTGGCCTGTGCCACGTGTTTCGCGATCCACGCCGCGCGCTTCCTCACGGCTTGTGCCACGGCCGCCTGTGTGGCGCCCACCGGCGCATCGACCAGGACGCGCCCGCTCGGCTCTACGTGGATGGCCACTTTCGAGGGCTGGCGCTGCGGCTGCAACCGCAGCGTGTAGGCGATGACGTCCTCGCCATAGCGAATGCTGAACCGGCCCGCGCTCGCGAGCCGATCAGCTACACCATCGCTCATTGCGATTTCCCGAGGCCGAGACGGGTGATCTGCACGATCTGCTCGACAGCCTCCTTGGCCCGGTCCAGCCCGAGCTTGCCGTACAGCAGCGGCAGCAGCCCTTTGCGAATGGCCGCTTCGATGCTCTGCGGGCTGAGCGAGTTCTCGGCTACCGCCGTCCGGACGACCTCGTCGATCGACAGGGCCTGCGACACCAGCGCCTCGCGCGCGGTATCGTCCATGGCCTCTGCGGCATCTTCGCCCAGTACGAGGCGCAGCACCCCGAAGTAGGCTCTCGCGTGCGGCTTGTCCGCCAGCAGGTCCGGTGTACCGGGCGGCTGGCGCGATTTCACCTGCTCCTCGAAGTCCTTGAACAGTGCGTACTGCTTGAGCGGGTGGTCGAACATCGCCTCGGCCTCGGCGATCGCCTGGCGCAGCAGCTCACCAAACACCTTCTGCGCATAGGGGTCGTCCGCCAGGTCCTGCTCGATGGTCTTGCGCAGCCGCGTTCGAATCAGGTCCGTCTCGTTGCGCGTCTTCTCCTCAGACCAGTCCTTCGGATCCTCGGCCTGGCCCAACTGGTGCACGAGGTACACCCCCTCGGATTCGCGAACCTCTTTACCGATCACCTGCTTGTCGACCAGCTTGCGGATCTGCTCTTCGTAGGCGCTGTAGTCCACCACCTCCATCGCATCGCGGCGGGCGGTCATGCGCAGTTCGGTGAAGAAGCGCAGGTCAGCCTTGTAGCGTGCGATCTGTGCCTCGGAGAAGCTTTTGTCCTCGAAGAAGCTGCGGCTCGACAGCGCCGTCTGCAGGCACAGGCCGAAGTCGGTCACAGCACCGCAGAACTCGTCGCGCAGCTTCTGCCGCTCGTCATACTCCTCGCCGTCCGGCGCCTTCACGAACCTGGGCGTCAGCACCTGCCGGAACTGTTCCCGGTCCAGCTTGTTCGCCACGTCCTTGAAGAACGACCACATACGGTCGTGCAGCCCCGGCAGGCGCTTGTACTCGGTATCGACGTTACGGTAGAGGCCCTCGATGTCGGCCACGTCAAAGCCGCCCTGGGTGCGCGTCTCCAGGTCCTGGTAGGCACGGATCGCCGAGTCCAGCTCTTTCAGGATGCCCCGGTAATCCACCAGCACGCCATAGCGCTTGTCGTCGTGCAGCCGGTTCACGCGGGCCACGGCCTGGATCAGATTGTGGCCCTTCAGCGGCTTGTCGATGTAGAGCACCGTGTTGCGTGGCTCGTCAAAGCCCGTCAACAGCTTGTCCACCACGATCAACAGGTCCGGTCCGTCGTCGGTGCCGAAGTCGGCCACCACCTGCTTTTCGTAGGCCTCGGCATCCAACCCGCTCGCCACCACCGTCTGCTTCCACCACTTCTGCACGTCAGGCAGGCTCTCCTCGTCCACCTCGGCGTTGCCCTCACGGGTGTCCGGCGGCGAGATGACGATCGCGCTGGTGACCAGACCCGTGTCGTCCAGCGCCTTCTTGTAGCGGATGGCATCGCGCTTGCTGTCGGTGGCCACCTGTCCCTTCAGGCCCAGGTCCAGCTTCTTGATGTTCTCGCTGAAGTGCGTGGCGATGTCCCACGCGATCAGCTCGATGCGCCCTGCTGCGCCATAGACAACGCCCTTCTTCGCGAGCTTCTTCTTCAGGTCGCCACGCTGGGCGTCGCTCAGCCCGGCGGTGATCTTGTCGAACCAGCGGTTGACGGCTTCCTCGTTGATCGTCAGCTCGGGCACGCGCTCTTCGTAGAGCAGCGGCGCCACGGTCTCGTCTTCCACAGCCCGTTGCATGGTGTAAGCATGCACGATGGGGCCGAACTTGTTGGACGTCTTTTCGTCTTTCAGCAGCGGCGTGCCGGTGAAGGCGATGTAGGCCGCACGCGGCAGCGCCTTCTTCATGCGCTCGTGGGTCTCGCCGCCGTGGCTGCGGTGGCCTTCGTCCACCAGCACGATCAGGTTAGGTGAGGGGTTCCGGCACTCCGGCAGCTTGGAGGCTGAGTTGAACTTGTGGACCAGCGTGAAGGTGATGCGCTCGGTGCCGCTGCCGATGCGGCGAGCAAGGTCACGACCGGTCATCGCCCGGCTCTTCTCGCCGTCCTTCAGCGATGCGATGGCCGATCCGAAGGCCCCACCGGAGATGAAGTTGCGCGACAACTGGCCTTCGAGGTCGACCCGGTCCGTCACCACCACCACCCGGCACTCCGCCAGCGTGTCCACCAACAACAGCGCCTTGGTGAGGAACACCATCGTGAAGCTTTTGCCCGAGCCCGTGGTGTGCCAGATGACCCCCCCCTCGCGCCCACCGTCGGGGCGCAGTTGCTGGATGCGCGCCAGCAATGCGCGTATGCCGAAGAACTGTTGATAGCGCGCGACGATCTTCCCCACCTTGCGGTCGAACAGCACGTAGCTGCGCAGGAACTCCAGCAGACGGGCCGGGGTCATGAGGGCGACCAGCAGGCGGTCTTGGTCGGTCGGCTCCATGGGCTGGGCCCACAACGCATCGAAGTAGCTTGCCAAGGATGCCGGCTTGCCGTCGAACAAGCTCGCGCGTACGGCCGCTGGCAGCACCGCGTTCTTGACCGAGGCCTGGTGGGCCGAGCCGAACTCTTCTTCGCGCCAGCGGGCCCAGAACTTGGCGGCGGTGCCCGTGGTGCCGTAGCGGGCTTCAGTCTGGCTCACGGCAAGCAACAACTGGGCGTAGCCAAAGAGCTGCGGGATCTCGTCGGGGCGCTGATTGCGTAGATGCTGACTGACACCTTCATCGACCATCGCCTTGTCGAGCCTGCCGGACTCCGGCCGCTTGGCCTCGATCACCACCAACGGCAGGCCGTTGACGAAACACACTAGGTCAGGTGTGCGGTGATGCGTGCCCTGGGCCGACAGCACCTCCAGCTCTTCAGTCACGTCCCAGCGGTTGGCCGCCGGGTTGGCCCAGTCGACGACGGGAATCGTCGGCTGGTGCTTCTTGCCGTCCGGCATGAATTCGGTGACCGTGACGCCCAGCGCCAGCTTGCCGTACAGCCGCTCGTTAGCGGGCAGCAGACCCTCGGCCAAAGTCAGCGCCGACAGCTCCCGCACGATCTGCTCGATGCCGCTGCTGGAAAGTGGGTACCACTGGCCCTTGTACTCGTAGCGGCGGCTTTGAAGTACCTCGACCAGACGCGAGCGGAGGATCACCTCACGCGTGCCGCCGCGCATGGCCAGGGCCTGGGCGGTGGTCAGGAAGCTCCAACCCAGGTTGCACAACAGGTGCAGGGCCGGGAGATGGGCGGCGTATTGTTCCTTCGAGTTGGGTGTGGCGGCGCTCATGGTGTGCTGTCTCCGTCGGAAACGCTGACGCGGCGCTTGCCAGTGAGTAGCTGCTGCATCAAGGCCTGCTTCTCGGAGCGCAGTGCATTCAGGCGCCGTAGTTGCAGCCGCTCCTCGGCCTTTGCTGTGTTGATGACTGTCGCGATGGCACCTTGCTCCTCGGCACCAGGAACGTGGAGCCGCAGCTTGAAGAAGTCGCCGATACCGACATTCAGCAGCCCGTGGTTGCGGGCTCCCTCTTGGGCGATGCCGCCAATGCCTTCGTTGAGCATGCCGCCCTCAAAGTAGTGGCGGAAGAAGTCGAACCTGGCATTGGCGCTGGGTCGCAGCCGAAAGCACAAGTACAGACTCGAGACCACACCCGCGTCATAGGTCATCAGAGGCTTGATAGCACCCATTGGGTAGCCAGCCGAATAGCTCTTGTTGTAGGCAAACTCACCGCGATGCAGCAGGGTGTATCCGGACAGATCGGCGCTGGCCACCGACTTGTTGAAGTACTCGCGCTGGCTGATGAGGCCATGCTCTCCAGAGATCGTGAGCACGTTGTCGTTGCCTGTTGTGTTCTTGCGTGCTACCCGTTCAAACACCTCATCGAAGTCGAGGTAGGTCCAACGGCTCGAGCGTGTTGCGAGCCGGCGCCTCCCGGACAAGAGAGAAGTCGTCAATGATCGATTTCGCTTCTGCGACGCAGAAACAATCTTCTCAGCCTTGATGATGGCCTCATCCCACACGCCGACGACATGCGCAATTCGCCGTTGCACCTCGATCGGCGGAACGGGCACCTCCACTGTTTTCAAGATGCCGCCGCTCAGATTCTGCTGAGTGCCAGCATTCCCCAGTTCCCGGATCGACTCGTAGTGCGCCGACAGGTATTGGAAGTAGAAGTCTGCATCGTGGCCTTCGTGGAGCAGGATCGCAGCGCAGGCTTGGTTCGTAGCAGCTTCGACGCCCAACTTCGCCACCTGTCCCCGTGTCTTGCCTTGTCCGTACATCGCCATCAGCAACGTACCCGGCGGGAACCGTTTGGCCGACGAGTTCTTGAGCCCGGCTTCGGTGATCTTCTCGACCGTATCAGTGATGGTGTTGAACTGGATCTCGCCCGTGGTCACCCAAGGGACCGAGCCGCCCCAGTAGCTGGCCTCGGAACGATCCGGCGTACCGCCTGACGTGATGCGGGCGATCTCGCCCAGCGTGCTTCGGCGCCATCCATCAGGCAGCATCGCCGCTCCCTTTCTTCGGTTTGCGCCCACGCTGTTCCAGATTCTCCAGCGGCGCAGAGGCGCCTTCACTGCCACCCGCCACCAGCCGATCAAAGTCTGATTGGAACAGCCGGTCCTGCACGATGCGGTACTTCTCGAACTCGCTCTCGGCATGGGCTCGCGCAATCTCGGCCGTGACCTTGCCCGCGTCCTGCAGCACCGCCCGGTCCGTGGCGGCGATGAATCGGTTCAGGCGCGTCTCCCAGTCCTGCATGGTCATCGGGATCCGGCGCAGGGCCATGTCTTCGGCCAGGTCCAGGTAAGCGGACACCAGGCGCTGCAGTTGCGCCATCTCGCCCTCGGTCAGGTAGTTCTTCGCCACGACGACATCGAACTTCTGGATCTTGCCCAGCGGCGCGTCCTTCCATGAGGTGAGCCCCATGTGGTCCTTGCTGGCGTCGGCGCGGCTGACGATGACTTCGGCTGCCGTCTGCCCGTGGATGGCCCAGTGCAGCTTGTTCTGAACCGTGGCGAAGAAGCGTTGCGTGGCTTGGGCCTCGCCGTCGTAGTCGATCGCCGTGGCGTACAGGTCGGTGATCTTCTGATAGAACTTGCGCTCGGAGAGGCGGATCTCCCGGATGCGCTGTAGTTGCTCTTCGAAGTACTGCTTGGTCAGGACGGAGCCGTCGTTCTTCAGCCGCTCGTCGTCCATCGCGAAGCCCTTGATGGTGAAGGACTCGACGATGGCGCTGGCCCACTTGCGGAACTGCACCGCGCGCTCGGAATTGACCTTGTAGCCCACCGCGATGATGGCGCTCAGGCTGTAGTGCTTGGTGTCGTAGCCCTTGCCGTCGGCGGCAGTTATTCGAAAACTTCGAATAACTGCCTCCTCGGCCAGCTCGCTGTCGGCAAACACCTTCTTCAGGTGGTAGTTGATGGTCTGCGTCTCGACGTCGTAGAGCAGGCCCATCATCTTCTGGGTCAGCCAGACGTTCTCGTCGGCATAGATCGCTTCCACCCCGCCTTGGCCGGCAGCCGCGACGAAGGTCAGGTACTCCGCTGCCGACGAGCGCATGAGGCTGCGACCTTGGTTCAAGGCCTTGCGATGGGGCTTGCCGGTACCACCTGAGCCCTCACTCATACCCCAGCTCCTTCAGGTACGCATCCATCTGGGTCTCGAGCCTTGCCAGTTCGGCCTTCAACTGCTCGCGCTCGCGCCGTACAGCCATCAGGTCGATCTCGGCCTCTTCCTCGAAGGTGTCGACGTAGCGGGGGATGTTCAGGTTGAAGTCGTTCTCGGCGATCTCGGCTGGTGTGGCCAGGTGGGCGTAGCGCTCCACCGGTTGGCGGGCTGCGGCGGTGTCCAGGATGCGCTGCAGGTCGGCCTCACGCAGCATGTTCTGGTTCTTGCCAGCCTCGAAGTCGCGGCTGGCGTCGATGAAGAGCACCTTGTCGTCGGCCTTGCTCTTGCGGAAGACCAGCACCGCCGCTGGGATGCCCGTGCCATAGAACAGCTTCTCGGGCAGACCGATGACCACGTCCAACAGGTTCTCTTCGATCAGCTTCTGGCGGATGCGCCCTTCGGCCGCGCCGCGAAAAAGCACACCGTGCGGCACCACCACGGCCATGCGGCCTGTGCCCGGCTTCATGGTCTCGACCATGTGCAGGATGAAGGCGTAGTCGCCCTTGGTGCGCGGCGGGATGCCGCGGCGGAAGCGGCTGAACTTGTCGGCCGCGGCGCCTTCGAAGCCCCACTTCTCCAGGCTGAAGGGCGGGTTGGCCACGACGATGTCGAAGTGCTTCAGGCTGGCCGCGCCGTCCAGCAGCTTGGGGTTGCGGATGGTGTCGCCCCACTCGATGCGGTGGTTGTCCTCGCCGTGCAGGAACATGTTCATCTTGGCCAGCGCCCAGGTGCTGCCGATGGCTTCCTGCCCGTACAGCGCATACTTGCGCGCGCCAGTGCGCTGACGGATGAGCCGGCTGCACTTCATCAGCAGTGAGCCGGAGCCGCAGGTCGGGTCGCAGATCTCGTCGCCGGCCTGCGGGTCCATCAGCCGTGCCATCAGCGTGGACACCTCGGGTGGCGTGTAGAACTCGCCGGCCTTCTTGCCACTGGTGGAGGCGAAGTTCTTGATCAGGAACTCGTAGGCGTTGCCGATCACGTCGAGCTGGCCGACGCGACTCTCGCGCAGGTTGAGCTCGGGCTTGGCGAAGTCTTCCAGCAGGTGGCGCAGGATGTCGTTCTTCTGCTGCTCGTCGCCCAGCTTGTTGCTGTTGAAGCTGATGTCCTGGAACACATCGCGCAGCTTGCCGAGGTTGGCCTCCTCGATGGCGTGCAGGGCCTTGTCGATGCGCTCGCCGTTGCCGGGTGTGTGCCGCAGCGCATGCAGGGCGTAGAAGCTCGCGCTGGCCGGCAGCACGAAGCGCTCGTTCTTCAACATCTCGACGATCAGTTCGGGGTGATCGCCGTACTGGGCCTTGTAGTTGTCGTAGTGGTCCTGCCAGACGTCGGAGACGTACTTCAGGAACAGCATCGTCAGGACATAGTCCTTGTAGATGCTCGGGTCCACGGTGCCGCGGAAGGTGTCGCAGGCAGACCAGACGGCGGCGTTGATTTCGTCCTGGCTGATGGCGGTGGTGTTCATGGTCTCGGGCTCCGTTAGGGCTTCAGGCCCGCGGCCTTGGCTAGGTCGGCAGCGATGCCAGCGAATATCTGTTCGCGGTTCAGGATCAATTGGGTGAGCGCCTGGCGCTCACGTACCGCGGCATCGGCTAACGCGACGATACGGCTCTGCTGATGGATGGGCGGAATGGCCAGCTGAAGACCTTCCAAGGCGGAAATGCGCACGCTCAGCTGACTGCTGCCCTCAGCTGCTGTCCGCAACTGGTGCTGGACCGGCGGCTGGTTGATCTGCCAGGCAAGAAAGCGTGCGCTGACGTCTACCCCGGGGCGCAGCCGCAGGAGCATCAGGTGAGGCCCACAGACCGCAGGGGCGGGCGGTTCTTCGATGCTGACGGAATAGAACCGTTGGCCCCGAGCGACGAAAAGGACGTCCTCGGCTTGCAACCAATCGGGTCTTTTGCGGCCGGGCAGCTCAGCACGTACCACCGAATTCCAGTTGAGGCCCCACGCCGGATCCACGTCCTTCATCTGGGCGACGAGCGCTCCGCCCGACGGAACTTCCGATAGAGGCCCGCGGAACGGGTAACCGGTTCGTATTGTGGCCAGATCGCCGAGTGCTTTTCGAAGTGCATCAATCACGGTGATGCGATCTTCCTTGATTCCTGGGCGAAACGGAAGCACAGTGCGGTTACTTGAATTGCAGCAACGTCGATGCTGCACACACTAGAGTCAGTATTCAGTTGGTACCAACAAACACACGCGTGCCAAATTCAGCCAGCAGCCCATCATCGACATCGCCCAGCGCTGAAGTGGCGGAATAGCAGACTGCGCGCCCGCGCGTCACTCCGCGCGCATGCCCGCCCGCTTCGCGATCTTCTGCCACTTCTCGATCTCGGTGCGCAGGAACGAGCCCCACTCGGCTGCCGTGCTGCCGACCGACTCCGCGCCCAGTTCGAGCAGCTTCGCGCGAAACTCGGGTGCACGCACGGCTTTCACCACCTCCCGGTTCAACCGATCGATGATCGGCGCGGGTGTACCCGACGGTGCCAGCAGCCCGCTCCAGATCGTGGCCTGGTAGCCGGGCACGCCGGCCTCCGCGATGGTCGGCAGGTCGGGCATCTCGGAGGAACGCCGCGAGTCGCCGATCGCCAGCACACGCAGCTTGCCCGACTTCACCTGCGGAATGGCGGAGATCGCCGCCGCGATGGACATCTGGATCTGGCCGCCGATCAGGTCGGCCAGCATCGGCGGCGAGCCCTTGTACGGGATGTGCTGCGCCTGGATGCCGGTCATCGCCTTGAACAGCTCGGTCGGCAGGGCAGTCGCGTTCGAGCTCGATCCGTAGTTGAGTGCATCCGGTTTGGCCCGGCCCAGTGCGATGAGTTCCTTCACCGTGCGTACCGGCAGCCCGGGGTTGACCACCAGGATCAGCTGCTGGTTCGCGGTGTGCGCGATCGGTGCGAAGTCCTTCAGCGTGTCGTAGGGCAGCTTGCGGCCGAGCGCGACGTTGATCGCATGGCTGGTCGAGACCTGGAGCAGGGTGTAGCCGTCGGGCTGCGAGCGCGCGGCGATCTCGGTGCCCACCACGCCATCCACCGCAGGGCGGTTGTCGACGACCACTGGCTGGCCCAGGTTCTCGCCGAGCTTCTGCGCGATCATCCGCGCCACCAGGTCGGTGCCGCCACCGGGCGTGAAGGGCACGATCATGCGTACCGGCCGGTCGGGATAGGCGGAAGCGGCATGGGCACCGGCCGCGCAGGCGAGCAGCGACGATGCGGCGATTGCGGTGTGTCGGGCAAGGGGACGACGACTCATGGGCGGGGCTCCGGTCTCTGAAGGGTGACGCCGAACTCGGTCGACAGCACGGCGGCGATCTTGTCGAAGCAGACGCCCGCCCGCTGCACGCGGAAGGTGGAGAAGTCGATCATCGTGCTGGAGAGGCCATCGGACGTGCTGTAGCGCGAACGCCCGTAGTCGACCACGATGTCGGCCAGTGCGATCACCTCGGGCTCGATGTCCGGCACCGCATAGCGGCTGCCCTTGAGCGAGGTGTTGGCGGACGAACCGACGAACAGCTGGCCGGCACCGATCGCGAGGTCGGCGATGCGATTGCGCAGGTCGCCGGCATTGAGCAGGATGTTCAGCGTGTCGCCCTTGACTGCATTGGACAGCACGAACGGGTCCATCGTCGCGAGAAGGGCGTGGTCTCGCCGCAGTGGTGCGATCACTGCCAGCGGCAGATCGTGGCCGAGGGTCACTGCGTCGATCATCGCCAGCCGGTCCGCTGGCAACTGGTGCAGTTCGCGGTGCAGCCAGTGGTTGCCGACGATGCCGGTGGGCTTGTCGAAGCTGCGCCGCTTGGCGGCGTAGATCCGGCGCACCGCATCGGCGGTGTATCCGAGGACCGCATAGCCGACGTCGAGGTGGATGACGGCGACGCCGCCTGCGCTGACGGTTTCGAACACCCGCCGTGCGTCGGCCGCGACGTCGTGTCCTTCGATCCGGATGGCCATGGCAGCCCGTTCTCCTCCTGGGGATGCCGGGCTTCGCCGGCTCGTTCACGGCGCCGATTGTGGCACGGCGCGCCCGCATTGCCAGCCGCACGCCGACCGTGCACCATCGATGCCATCGTCCAACATCGAGGGAGCAACGTCCCATGCCCGTACAGGACCTGCGTATCAAGGCCACCGGCGGTGGCGAGTTCGACTGCCATCTCGCGCTGCCCGCTGCGCCGGGTACGGTGCCGGCCATCGTGCTGGCCGCCGCGGTGCATGGCGTCGATGAAGACATCCGCAGCATCGCCGCCGAGATCGCCGCGATGGGTTACATCGCCGCCGCGCCGGACCTGTTCTGGCGCACCATCCCCGGCCCGCTGCCGCGCAGCGACAAGCGCACCAGCGAGCGCGCCGAACCGCGCAGGCAGGTGATCGGCGACGGCGAACGCGACTTGGTCGATACCCTCGCGATGCTGAAGTCGCAGCCTGCGTTCAACGGCCGTGCCGCGGTCGCCGGCTTCTGCTTCGGCGGTCCGTATGCGCTGATCGGCCCGAAGCGGCTCGGATTCGAGGTTGGAGTGTCCTGTCACGGCTCGGCGATGGAGGACTTCATCGCCGACGCCGACGGCGTCACCGCGCCGGTATGCCTGCTCTGGGGCGACCGCGACAATCGCGCGCCGCCGCCGGTGCTCGATGCCTATCGCGGGCTGGTGTCGCGCATGCCGAACGTCGAACTGCATGTGTTCCCCGGCGTGCAGCACGGCTACATGATGAAGGGCGACGAGCGGCACGACGCGGCTGCGTACGCGTTCTCGATGAAGCGCATCGGCGAACTGCTGGCCGGGCTGCGCTGAGGAGCGGGCCCGTCTGTCGCTCAGCGCGTATCGCAGCAGGCCGGCTCGCGCGGCTGTATCGCACAGCCCTCCGCGGAGCCCGTCTCGCAGCAATGGTCGGTGAGGTAGCCGAGCAGTGCGTCCATCTGCCCGAGCGCCGGCCGGTAGTGCAGGTGGCGCCCCTCGCGCACCGGCGCGACGAGCCCGGCGCGCGCAAGCCCCTTCAGGTGGAATGACAGCGTCGATGGCGGTACGTCGAGCAGCGCCGACAGCACGCCCGGCGTGAGCCCGGCCGGCCCCGCGCCGACCAGTGCGCGGAACACGCGCAGCCGCATCGGCTGCGCGAGCGCGGCGAGCGAGGCGACCGCGGTCGATTCATCCATCATGCCTGCGCGCGACCGGTCGGCAGCAGCAGCGTCACCGCCCAGCACACGGCCAGCATCGCCGCCGCGCCGCACAGCGTGTAGAGCAGCCCGCCCCACTGGTAGAGCAGGCCGGACAGCAGCGTGCCGCCGAAGCGGCCGAGGGCATTGGCCGCGTAGTAGAAGCCGACATCCTCGGCCGCCTTCTCCGATCCGGCATAGGCCAGTACCAGGTATGAATGGATCGAGGAGTTCACCGCGAAGGCGAAGCCGAACACGCCCAGCCCGGCGACCACCACCCATTCGAGCGCGGGCACGTCGAGCGCGACCGCCGCGACCAGTGCGAACGTGACCAGTGCCAGCAGCGCGGACCACAGCCGTGCGGCCGGCACCTCGGTGGAAAGCCCGTCGCTGCTGCGCCGGACCAGCGACGGCGCGATCGCCTGCACCAGCCCGTAGCCGATGGTCCACAGCGCGAGGAAGGCGCCGACCATGGTGAACGTCCAGCCGGAGGAATACAGGAACACCGGCACGCCCACCACGAACCAGACATCGCGCGCACCGAACAGCACCACCCGTGCGGCAGCGAGCAGGTTGACCCCGCGGTTCTTCGCGAACAGTTCGCGCAGCGACTTCGATGCCTTCGCGCGCCCCATCAGCGGTGGCACGAAGACTAGCACCCCAGCCAGTACGCAGCCGAGCAATGCGGCCATCGTCCACAGCGCACCGCGGAAGCCGAGCGCCTCGAGCAGCAGGCCGCCGAGGAAGAATCCGAACCCCTTCATCGCGTTCTTGCTGCCAGTGAACCAGGCGACCCAGCGGAACAGGCGACCGGACGCGTCGCCCGCGGTGAGCTTGATCGCCGACTTGCTGGCGGTCTTGGTCAGGTCCTTGGCCACGCCGCAGATGCCCTGCGCCAGTACCACCCAGGCCACCGACATCGCTGCGGTCCAGGCCGGCGACAGCAGCGACAGCAGCAGGCAGCCGGTGATCTGCAGCACCAGCCCGATCGACAGCATGCGCGAGATGCCGTAGCGCGTGGCCAGCCAGCCACCGATCAGGTTGGCCAGCACGCCGGCGGCTTCGTACAGCAGGAACAGGAAGGCGAGCGTGAACGGGGAATAGCCGAGCTTGTAGAAATGCAGCAGCACCAGCATGCGCAGCGCGCCGTCGGTGAGGGTGAACCCCCAGTAGGCGGCGGTGACGATCGCGTAGTTGCGGCTGCCGCTCATCAGATGCCGCGTACCTGCATGTGGCAGGCGAGGTCGACCATCCGGCAGGCATAGCCCATCTCGTTGTCGTACCAGGCATAGACCTTCAGCAGCGTGCCGTCGGTGACCATCGTCGACGGTGCGTCGACGATCGAGCTGCGCGTGTCGCGCGCATAGTCGGCGCTGACCAGCGGCCGTTCCTCGTAACCGAGGATGCCGGCGAGCGATCCGCGTGCGGCCTCTGCGAACAGCCGGTTCACCTCGGCCACGGTGGTTTCGCGCTGCATCTCGAACACGCAGTCGGTCAGCGATGCATTCAGCACCGGTGCCCGCACCGCATGTCCGTTCAGCTTGCCCTTGAGTTCCGGATAGATCAGCGCGATCGCGGTCGCGCTGCCGGTGGTGGTCGGCGCCAGGCTCTGCATCGCGCTGCGTGCGCGACGCAGGTCCTTGTGCGGCGCGTCCACCACGACGTTCGTGTTGGTCGGGTCGTGGATGGTGGTGATCTGCCCGTGGCGGATGCCGATCGCCTCGTGCACCACCTTGACCACCGGTGCCAGGCAGTTGGTGGTGCAGGAGGCTGCGGTCACGATGCGATTGCGCGCCGGGTCGTACAGGCCTTCATTCACGCCGACCACGATGTTCAGCACGTCGCCGACCTTCACCGGCGCGGCGACGATCACCCGCTTCGCGCCGCGGTCGAGGTGGCCCTGCAGTGTCTCGGGCGTGAGGAACTTCCCGGTGCACTCCAGCACCAGGTCGACGCCGAGGTCGCCCCAGGGGATGTCGGCCGCCACCGGATGCGACGAGAAGCCGAGCCGCCGCTCGCCGATGCGGATCGCCGCCTCGCCATCGGCTTCGATCGACTCGCGCCATCGGCCCTGCACCGTGTCGAACGCCAGCAGGTGCGCGGTCGCTGCGGCGCCGCCCTTGATCTCGTTCAGGTGCACGACCTCGAGCCGGTTGCCGGCGCGCGGATCGTCCGCCTGCCGCTCGGCCGCGCCGAAGGCGGCGCGCAGCGCGAGCCGGCCGATGCGTCCCATGCCGTTGATGCCTACTTTCATCGTGCTGCCTCCACTCGACGTTTCGACGATCGTCGAAATGTACCTGCCGGTTGTGACGCGGGCATGACGGCGCATGCGCGCGCCGACCCCTCGCGGGTCGGGCTGGGCCGGGACTCGGACTTGCGCCGGGTCGATCCAGTGGATACGATTCCTCTCAACGTAATTCGATTCCGTTCAACGGAACGCCCGTCCCGAAACAGCCGCGACCGAAGTCAGGAGGATCCATGCCCGCCCCGGCACCCGCCCCCGTGCGCAACGCGCCCCACATCGGGCGCCCGCTTCGCGCTTCCGATGTCACTCATGGCGAGGATGGCGCCCTTCGCCTGTCCGGCGCCGAGTGCACCGCCTGCGGCACCCGGTTTTTCCCGGCGGCGCCGGTCTGCCCCTCCTGCAATGCCGAGCAACTGAAGCCGCTGCCACTCGGCGCGACCGGCACGCTGTACGCCTACTCGACCGTGCATGTCGCACCCGCCGTCTGGCAGGTGCCCTACGTGATCGGCTATGTCGATCTGCCGGAAGGCGTGCGCGTGTTCGGCAAGGTCGCCGGCAGCGATGGCGTCGCTGCCGGGCTGGCGCCCAACCTCTCGGTGCGCGTGCATGTCGAGGAAGACGCCGCCGCGGACGCGAGCGCGGCTGCCCCCACCTACCGCTACTGGTTCGCGCCCGCCTGACCGGCGGCGCCCCTGGAGGACAGTCGATGAACGCCAACCTGCGTCCCGTGTCGGTGATCGGTACCGGCATGATCAAGTTCGGGAAACACCGCGACCTCACGGTACCCGCCCTCGCCCAGCCTGCCGTGCGCGATGCGCTGCGCGAAGCCCAGCTCGAGCCGAAGCAGATCGAGGCGATCTACGCCGGTACCGCGACGTCCGGCTGGATGCCCGGCCAGCGCGTCGCCCGCGACACCGGGATGAGCGGTGTCCCGGTGATCAACTGCGAGAACGCCTGCTCCAGCAGCGCAACCGCGTTCCGCGAGGCCTGGGTGGCGGTGGCTGCCGGCCTGTACGACTACGTGCTGGTGTTCGGCGTCGAGCAGCTCACCAAGCTCGGCGGTGGCACGCTGCCGCTCGACCAGGACGACATCGAAGTGTCGAACGGCATGGTGATGCCGGCGCTCTATGCGATGCGTGCGCAGCGCTACCTGCACGACTACGGCGCGACCGAGCGCGACCTGGCGGAAGTCGCGGTGAAGGCGCGCCGCCATGGCGCGCTGAATCCCGATGCGCAGTTCCGCACCGAGACCACGGTCGAGGAAGTGCTCGCCTCGCGCCGCATCGCCGATCCGCTGACCCTGCTGCAATGCTGCCCGACGGGCGACGGCGCAGCCGCGGTGGTGATCTGCCCGACCGAACGCGCGGCGGCGCATTCCGACCGCCCGGTGAAGGTGCTCGGTTCGCACCTCGCCTCGGGCAAGTACATCCCCGGCTTCCGCGACATGACTACGCCCGAGATCACCAGCCGCTGCTCGAGCGAGCTGTACGAGGAAAGCGGCATCGGCCCGGAAGACATCGACGTGCTCGAATGCCATGACGCCTTCACCATCGCCGAGCTGCTGTACTACGAAGCGCTCGGCCTGTGCCCGCGCGGCGAGGCGGTGCGGCTGCTGCGCGATGGCACGACCTCCCTCGGTGGCCGGGTGCCGGTCAACCCGAGCGGCGGCCTGCTGTCCAAGGGCCATCCGGTCGGTGCCAGCGGTGCGGCGCAGATCGTCGAGATCGTGCGCCAGCTGCAGGGGCGTTGTGGTGGCCGGCAGGTCGAGGGTGCCAAGGTCGGGCTTACCCATGTGACCGGCGGCGGTACCTCCGGCTTCGACCACGGCGCCTGCGCAATCCACCTGTTCGGGGTCTGACCCCGGGGTCTGACCCCGGGGCCTGACCCCAATGTCTGATGTCTGACCTCAATGTCTGAGCCGCAACGCCAGCCTGCAGATTCCGGTACCGTCGCGCGTGCCGTCGCGGTGCTGCGCGCGGTGGCTGAGTCGGGCGATGGCACGCAGATCAAGCGGATCAGCGCCGAGCTCGGGCTGCCCGCCTCGACGGTGCACCGGCTGCTCGATCTGCTGATGCGCGAAGGCATGGTCGAGCGCGATGAAGAAGCGCCCACTTACCGTACAGGCCGCGAATTCCTGAGGCTGTCTTCGGTGGTGGCGAGCCACCATCCGTTGCAGGCGATCGCCGCGCCGCTGCTCGAGCAGGCGGTCGCCTCGGTGAACGAGACCGCCTACCTGTGCCTGTACCTGCCGCGCGAGCGCCGGCTCACGTTCGCGTCCCACGTCGAATCGACGCATCCGCTGGGCTACCGCGTGCGCAGCCATGAACCGCAGACCCTGCTGACCGGCGCCTCCGGGCGCTCCATCCTCGCCTTCCTGCCGCCGGACGAACTGGCCGCGGTACTCGCGCGCGAAGGCCTCGCCGGCCATCTCGACCTCGCGCAGGATCTGGCGGCGATCCGCGCGCGCGGCTATGCGCTGTCGTTCGGGCAGCGCATCGCCGGGGCGGTCGGCATCTTCGCGCCGGTGTATGGCGCGGGTGGCCGCATCACCGGCTCGCTCGGCTTCACCATCCCCGAACAACGATTCGAACCGGCCCGCGAAGCCGAGTTCGCGCGCGAGGCCTGCCGCCTCGCCGCCGAACTGTCCGCGGGACTGGGCTACCGCGCCCGAGAGAGCGCCTGAGGAGCAGACCGATGCCAGAAGCCGCGCAGCCTGCCGCGCCCGCACCTTCCAAAGCCAGCGCAGCCCGCGGCGCACAGCCGCTGAAGGGCCTGCGCGTGCTCGACCTGACCCAGTTCCTGTCCGGTCCGTACGCGACGCAGATCCTCGCCGACCTCGGCGCCGAGGTGATCAAGGTCGAGCCGCATGGCGGCGATTCGTCGCGGCACATCCCGCCGCACTTCGTCGACCGCGACAGTGCCTACTACCTGAGCGTGAACCGCAACAAGCAGAGTGTCGCGGTCGACATGAAGCACGCAGACGGCAAGGCGCTGGTGCGCGAACTGGCGCTGAAGAGCGACGTGCTGATCGAGAACTTCCGCCCGGGCGTGGCCGCCAAGCTGGGCCTCGACCCGGCCGCGCTGTCGGAAGCGCACCCCGGGCTGGTCTGGTGCAGCATCTCCGGCTTCGGGCAGGACGGCCCGTATCGCGAGCTGCCCGCCTACGACATGATCGTGCAGGCTTTGTCCGGCGGCATGAGCCTCACCGGTGAGAGCGGCGGCCTGCCGGTGCGCTCCGGCATCCCGCTGGGCGACCTGGCGGCCGGGATGTTCGCGGTGATCTCGATCCAGGCGGCGCTGCTCGAGCGCACGCATACCGGCCGCGGCAAGCAGATCGACATCTCGATGCTCGACTGCCAGGTGTCGATGCTCACCTACCAGGCGGCCTACCACCTGATCGCCGGCGTGGTGCCTGGCACCCAGGGCCGGGCGCACGATTCCTTCGCCACCTACCGCACATTCATCGCCGGCGACGGCGTGAACGTGGTGGTCTGCGCGAACACCGACCGCATGTGGGAAGACATGGCGCGCGAACTGGGCGTCGCGCACCTGCTCGAAGACCCGCGCTACAAGACCAACGGTGACCGCCATGCCAATCGCGACACCCTGCTGCCGGCGCTCGACCAGGCCTTCCTGGCGCTGCCGGCCGAGCACTGGGTCAACCGCTTCCGCGCGAAGGGCATCCCGGTCGGCAGCGTGAACACGCTCGATCGCGCACTGAGCGATCCCCAGGTGCTGCACCGGCAGATGGTGCTGCCGCTCGACGATGGCCGTGGCCATCGCATCGAGGTGGCGGGCAACCCCATCAAGTTCACCGGTGAGACGCCACCGCCCGATCGTTATCCGCCGACATTGGGCGAAGACAATGCACGCGTCCTCGGCAACGTGCTTCAGTGGGATGCCGCGCGTATCGCCGCGCTGGTGGAGGCTGGCGTGCTGAAGGCGCCGGCGGCCTGAGTCGAGACCTCAGCCACGACCTGAGTCAAAACTCAAGACCTGACCCCCCGCTCGCTCGCCCGCTCGCTGCAAAACTCAAGACCTGACCCCCCGCTCGTTGCTGCATCCTTCCTGATTCCCTTCTGTTTTCCCCTGGAGACCCATCGATGGACCTCAGAATTTCCGGTAAGCGTGTACTGATCACTGGCGCCTCCCAGGGCATCGGCCTCGGCGTTGCACGCGGTTTCGCGGCCGAGGGCTGCCACCTGATCCTCGCCGCGCGCAACGGCGCGCTGATGGAAGCGGCAGCCACCGAACTGCGCACGCTCGGTGCCGCATCGGTCACCGTGCATGCGAGCGACCTCGCGGCACCGGGTGCTGCGGCGGCGCTGTCGACGGCAGCCGGCGTGGTGGACGTGCTCGTCAACAACGCCGGTGCCGTGCCGCAGGGCTCGATCGATCAGATCGACGAGGCGCGCTGGCGCACCGCCTGGGACCTGAAGATCTTCGGCTACATCAACCTCAGCCGCGAGGTCTACGCGGGCATGGCTGCGCGCAGGTCGGGCGTGATCGTGAACATCATCGGCGTGTCGCCGTTCCACCCGACCAACAAGAACGTGGCTGGCGCCGCCGGCAACGCCGCGCTGATGGCGCTCACCGAATGCATGGGCACCGGCAGCCTGGACGACGGCGTGCGGGTGGTCGGCATCAACCCGGGTGCCACGGAGACGGAACGCCAGGTCGTACGCTGGAAGGCACGCGCGCAGGCGGCATTCGGGGACGAGAACCGCTGGCGCGAACTGACCACCGGCTTCCCGCTGGGACGCCTCGCCCGCGTGGATGAAGTCGCCGACGTGGCGGTGTTCCTCGCCTCGGACCGCGCGTCCTATGTGAGCGGCACCATGATCAGCGTCGACGGCGGATCGGGGTCTTCGCGGTGAGCGGCGCGGGAAAGGCAGTTGCACCGTCGCCGATGATCCGCTCGCTGTCGGCCTACATGGCGAAGGCGATCGACCGGCCGCTGCCGGCGAAGGTGGCCGAGAAGACCAGGCACCATATCGCCGACTCGTTGGCGGCGATCGTCTCCGGCGCGAAGCTGCTGCCGGGCCGCAAGGGCATCGAGTACGTGTCGACGCAGGGCGGCGTGGCGCAGGCAACCGTGATGGGCACGACGCTGTCGAGTTCCGTGACGCTCGCTGCCTTCGCCAATGCGATGTCCGCCCATGCCGACGAGACCGACGATTCGCACCAGGGCGGCCTGTTCCATCCGGGCTGCGCGGTGGTGCCGGCGGCCTGGGCGATGGGCGAGCTCAAACGTTCGTCCGGCACCGACCTGCTGCGCGCGGTGGCGCTGGGCTACGACGTCGGCGCGCGCTTCTCGATGGCGCTCGGCGGCATCCAGTTCCTGCTGTCCGCGCATTCCTCGCATGCGTTCGGTGCGATCTTCGGTGCCTCCGCGGCGGCCGGTTCGCTCGCGCGCTTCGATGCCCAGCGCATGCGCTGGCTGCTGTCCTACACGGCGCAGCAGGCCTCCGGCCTGTCGTGCTGGATCCGCGACCCCGACCATGTCGAGAAGGCGTTCGACTTCGCCGGCATGCCCACCCGCAACGCGATGTCCGCGGCCACCATGGTCGATGCCGGGTTCAACGGCGTCGACGATTCGTTCAGCGGCGCGCGCAGCTTCTTCCTCGCGTACGACAAGCACACGGACACCTCGCATGTCGCCCGCGACCTCGGCCGCACCTGGGAGATCATGCGCTCCAACATCAAGAACTGGTCGGTCGGCTCGCCGATCCAGGCCGCGCTCGATTCGCTGATCGCGCTGATCCGTGCGCACGGACTGACGCCCGCGAACGTGAAGCGCATCCACGTGCAGGTGCAGGACACCGAATCCGAGATCGTTAACAACCGAGACATGCCGGACATCTGCATGCAGCACCTGCTGGCGGTGATGCTGATCGACGGCGGCCTCACCTTCGACTCGTCGCACGACGATGAGCGCATGCATGATCCGGCGGTGCTCGCGGTGCGCAAGTGCATCGTCTACGAAGGCAGCGCCGCGCTGAGCAAGGCCGGCGGCCGGCAGGCCATCCTGGAGGTCGAGACGACCGACGGGCGCAGGCTCAGGCACCACACCGAAGTGGTACGCGGTGCCTGGCAGAACCCGATGACCCGCGCCGAGGTAGACGACAAGTGCCTGCCGCTGATGGCCCCAGTGCTCGGACGCCGCCGCGCGCGCACGCTGCTCGACCGGGTCTGGGCGCTGGACGAAGTGCAGGACATCCGCTCCTTGCGCAAGCTGCTGCAGCCGGCGGCCTGAGCAAACACAAGAAAGCCTGGAACAGGCAATACCGGAGGAGACCATCCATGAATACTGCAACTGCTTCCGCGCTGCTGCTCGGCGGGGTGCTCGGCGCCAGCGCAATCGACGCCGCCGCCCAGGCGGCCTTCCCGGCACGGCCGATCCGCATGCTGGTCGGGTCCGCACCCGGCGGCGGGCTCGACGTGTCGGCGCGCGCGCTGTCCGAGCCGCTCGGTGCCGCGCTCGGCCAGCCGGTGCTGGTCGACAACCGGCCCGGCGCGGCGGGCAGCCTGTCGGGGCAGATCCTGAGCAAGGCACCGCCCGACGGCCACACGATCTGCCTCGGCGCCATCGGCAACTTCGCGGTCAACTACTTCCTGTACAAGGACATCGGCTACCACCCGCTGAAGGACCTCGCGCCGATCACCGGCATCGCCGATGCGACCAATATCCTGGTGGTGCATCCCGGCGTCCCGGCCTCGAGCGTGAAGGATCTGCTGAAGCTCGCGTCGACGCAGAAGGGGCTGACCTACGGCTCGTCGGGTACCGGCAACGCAGGCCATCTCGCCGGCGAGCTGTTCGCCGCCTCGACGAAGACCGACCTGGTGCACATTCCCTACAAGGGTGGTGGCCCGGCGATGATCGACCTGCTCGGTGGCCGCATCACCATGATCTTCGCCTCCCCCTCCACTGCGCTCCAGCATGTGAAGGCCGGCAAGATCCGCGCGCTGGCGGTGACCACCGCGAAGCGTTCGGTGATCGTCCCCGAACTGCCGACGATCGCGGAGTCGGGCGTCACCGGCTTCGACGTGAACAACTGGTACGGCATGGCCGCGCCGGCGCGCACGCCGCCGGCGGTCATCGCCCGCCTGAACCGTGACCTGGTCGCGATCCTCAAGACGCCCGAGGTGAACCGGGTGTTCATCGAGCAGGGCATCGAGCCGGCGCCGAGCTCGCCGGAAGCGTTTTCCCGGTTCATCCGCGCCGAGTTCGAGAAATGGGGCCGTGTACTGCGCGACGCGAAGGTCGTCGCGCAATGAGCGCCCCGCAACCATCCTGAAGGGAGCCACCACGATGGCCCGCGTGTTCCACTGCTCTTTTCCGGTGCGCGACCTCGAGTCGACCCGGGCGTTCTACGGCGAGGTACTCGGCTGCAAGGCGGGGCGTACCGAAGCCGACCGCATCGATTACGACTTCTTCGGCCACCACATCGTCGCGCAGGTGTCGGCGGAAGAATCGGCGCACCGCAGCGTCGGGGTGGGCAAGGAGTCGTACCCGTTGCGCCATTTCGGCGTGCTGGTGACGAAAGAGGAGTTCGAACGGCTGGCCGTGCGACTGCAGGCGGCCGGCGCACCCTGGGTGATCCCGCCCGAAGTGCGGCACCAAGGGACGGTGCGCGAGCAGATGACCATGTTCGCGCTCGATCCGTCGGGCAATGGCGTGGAGTTCAAGTCGCTGGCCGATCCGGCGAACGTGTTCAAGGCCTGAGCTGGATAGAGACGTAAACACCTAGGAGGAGGAACCCATGGCCAGCATCGTGCATCTCGCAGTCAAGGTAACCGACGTGGAACGCGCAGCGACCTTCTACGAAACGGTATTCGGCTTCAGGCGCTCCGAGACCACGCGCAAGCGCGGCCATGTGTCCTGCCACATGACCGACGGTCGCTTCGACCTCGCGCTGATCCAGTACGACACGGCCGATACCACCGAGTCGAACTGGGCCGGCGAGGGCCCGTGCATCCACCACTTCGGCATCGCGGTCGAGGACACCGAGGCGGTGCACCGCCGGCTCGTCGACGGCGGCTTCACCATCCTCAGTTCGCCCGGCGTGATGCCGATCAAGTTCCGCGGCCCGGACGGCGTGGTGATGGAAGTCGGACCGTCGTCGATCTTCCCCGGCGTGGACGAAGGCGCCGCCGCGGAACGCAAGGCCACCCTGGAACAAGCGGAGAAAGCATGAAGAAGTTCAGCGTCAGCCCCGAGGCCTATGTCGAGATCCTCAACCTGTATTCCGCCTACAACCTGTCGAGCGACTCGGGCGATGCCGAGTGGTACGCGAGTTGCTTCACGGAAAACGGCGAGCAGCACGGCACCTACGACATCGTCGGCCGCGCCAACCTCGTCGAGTACAAGAAGAAGGACTATGCAACCCGCACCCACCTGTACCGTCGCCACTGGAACGGCAGCATCCACCTCGAGCAGATCGACGAAGACACGATCCGCGGCCGCTGCTACCTGTTCGGCTACAACGGTGAGCCGGGGACGCTGCCGCACGTGACGCACGCCGGCGTGTACACCGACACCATCAAGCGCGTGGACGGCGAATGGAAGTTCGCGCATCGCAAGCTGGTGTTCGACGGGGTGAAGAAGTGACATCGGAAGTACCTGTCGCAGCGGTGGCTCCGGCCACGCATCCGCTCGACTACGCGACGGTGACCGGCCTGCTGGCGATGTACCGGCGGCGCGAGGTGTCGCCGGTCGAGGTCGTACGGCACCAGTTCGAGCGCGTCGCCCGCCATGAGTCGAGCCTGCATTGCTTCGTCACGCAGACGCCAGAGGTGGCGCTCGAGCGGGCACGTGCCGCCGAGGCGATGTGGATGCGCAGCGACGCCCATTCGATCGCTCCGATGCTGTGCGGCATTCCGTACGGCCTGAAGGACGTGATCTCCACGGCCGGCATCCTGACCACTGGCCAGTCGAAGATCCTGCAGCACAACGTACCCTCGAACGACGCTGCGGTCGAGGCGCGGATGAAGGACAGCGGTGGCGTACTGATGGGCAAGCTCACCACCTACGAGTTCGCGCATGGCGGGCCGTCCTGGGACCTGCCCTGGCCGCCGGCGATGAACCCGTGGAAGCCCGGCTACCTGCCGGGCAGCACCAGCAGTGGCGCCGGTGCTGCGATCGCCGCCGGGTTGCTGCCGGCCGCGATCGGCACCGATACCGGCGGATCCATCCGCATGCCGGCGGCGGTGTGCGGCATCGTCGGCGTCAAGCCGACCTACGGGCTGGTCAGCCGGCAGGGCGTGCTGCCGAACACCTTCACCTTCGACACCTGCGGCCCGATGGCCCGCACCGTCGAGGATGCCGCACTGATGCTCGGCGCCATCGCCGGCTACGACGACGAGGATGTCGCCAGCGCGGACCATCCGGTGCGCGACTGCATGGCTCACCTCAACCTCGGCGTGCGCGGCGTGCGCATCGGCTGGGTGCGCCACTGGTACGACGGCGATGCCAACTGCCATCCGGACGTCGCGCCGGCAGTCGAGCAGGCGATGAAGGTGCTGGCCGATGCCGGTGCGATCGTCGAGGAGATCCGGCTGTCCGACCTGCTCGTTTACCAGGACTGCAAGACCACGATTTCGATCACCGAGATGTTCAGTGCCTACGAGCATGAGTTCCGGACGCGGCCGCAGGACTTCGGCCTGATGTTCCGCAACAAGGTGCTGTCCGGTTCGCTGATCCGGGCGGAAGACTACTTCCAGGCACTGCGCCAGCGGCTGTGGCTGGCGCGCGAACTGTCGCGCGCGTTCCGGGAGTACGACGTGATCGCGACCGCGGGCTGGATGACGCCGGCAGACAAGGCGCGGCCGGACAAGCTCGACAAGTTCCTGCGTCCGCCGAACATCACCACGCCGTTCAACATCGGCGGCGGCCCGGCGATGAACATCCCGTGCGGATTCAGTACGGACGGCCTGCCGCTCAGCCTGCAGATCGCCGCCGACCATTTCGACGAGCCGATGATGTTCCGCGTCGGCCATGCCTACCAGCAGCTGACCGACTGGCACCTGCGTCGCCCGACCGAAGGAATGCAACAGTGACCCGATCGTTCGTGTTGCCTGAACCCGGCGCGAAGACGCTGGAACCGTTGCCGCCGTCCTCGCGCGAGGACATCGAGCGGATGGCGAAGCAGGCGGGCCTCGACCTGCCACCGCAGCTGATGGAAGAACTGTGCGTGTCCTATCCGGCGTTCGAGGCGATGGTGCGCCGGCTGCCCAGGATGCGCGCCCGCTTCGACGAGCCGGCGCATCATCTGGCCGACGTAGAGCGCATCCGGGCACTCGACTGACTTCAGGGAGAACGAAGCGATGGACTATTACGACTGGGTTGCCGGCCAACTGGGCAAGGCGCCTTCGGTAATCGACTGGAAGGACATTCCCGCCGAGGACGTGTCGGACCCGAATCTCACCACCCATTCCGGCACCGTGCGCCAGACCTGGGTCGGCGACAAGGTGATGATGACCCGCGTGGTGGTCAAGCCCAACTCGAAGGGCAAGCCGCACTTCCATCCGTCGGAGCAGGTGTCGATGATCCTGCGTGGTGGCGTGAAGGTGTACATGCATGGCCGCGAGCAGATCGCGATGGCCGGGTCGATCGTCCATATCCCGGGCAACGCGGTGCACATGTTCGAGATCCTCGGCGAAGAGACCGAGATCCTCGATGTCTACACCGTGCAGGCCTCGGTCGAAGAGCTGCGCAAACAGTATCCCCAGGAGACCTGAGCATGAAGCCGAAGCATCCGACGCGTACCTTCCGTGCCGCCGCCGGCACGCTGGCTGCCGCTGCGACCGTCGCCACCACGCTGGCCGCCGTGCCATCGCCGGCACAGGCGCAGTCGCCCGCCGCAGCCGAGTTCCCCCAGCGCACGATGCGCCTGATCCTGTCGGTGCCGCCGGGTGGTGCCGCCGACTTCACCGGCCGCGTGGTCGCCGCGAAGATGGGCGAGCTGGCCGGCCAGAGCGTGGTGGTCGAGAGCAGACCCGGCGCCGGCGGCATCGTCGCCTCCGAGTTCGTGACCAAGGCCACGCCCGACGGCCATACGCTGATGCTCAGCTCGAGCACCACGCACGGTGCGGCACCGGTGCTGTACAAGAAGCTGCCCTACGACGCGATCAAGAGCTTCACCCACATCTCGGGCGTGTCGCTGCTGCCGGCGATGATGGCGATCAACGCCGACGTGCCGGCGAAGACGGTGAAGGAGTTCGTCGCGGTCACCCGTGCCGCGCCAGGCAAGTACATGTTCAGCTCGTCGGGCAACGGCAGCGCACCGCAGCTGTTCGGCGAAGCGTTCAAGATCCGCACCGGCGCGAACCTCACCCATGTGCCGTACAAGGGCAGCGGCCCGGCGGTCGTCGACCTTGCGACCGGCCAGGTGCACATGATGATGGACGGCCTGCCTTCGCTGATCAACCAGATCAAGACCGGCCGGCTGCGTGCGCTGGCAGCCCTGGCCGACAAGCGCTTCTCGGTGTTCCCGGACGTGCCGACCATCGCGGAAGCCGGCTTCCCGGGCCTGGAGGACGGGGTCTGGTACGGCGTGTCGGCACCGGCCGGCGTACCCGCGCCGATCGTCGACGTGCTGGCGAAGCTCACCGCACGCACCATCACCAGCCCTGATGTGGTGGAACGCTTCCAGACCGTCGGCGGCATTCCGCTCGTGATCGGGCCGAAGGAATACGTGGCATTCATCCAGGGCTACAACAAGCGCTGGGGCGAGATCGTGCGCGCCGCCAGCGTCGTGCCCGACTGAGGCCTGCGTGGCGCGCGGGCGCCTGCGTTACGCTCGTGCAGGCACCGCGCTGCTGCCGGCTCAGGGCCGGCAGGTGAGCCCGAGCTGCTTGCGCAATGCAGCCGCTTCTTTCGCCGGCTCGCGCGTCATCAGTGCACAGGCCGTGAAGTTGCCGTGCATCCGCCGCAGCGGCCGGTCGACATACAGCCAGTCGACGATGTCGGACCGGGTGAACCCGTGGGTATCCCCCGCCTTCACCGCCTTCACGGTGCGCGGTTCGTTGTCGATGCGGCCGCTGAGCCGGTCACCGTCGATCGACAGGTTGCCGATCCACAGGTATTCGATGTCGGTTCCCGACCGGATGCCGACCTTCACCGCATAGCCTCCGGTACCCGTGGGCGGGGCCTTCAGCTTCACCAGGAAACCGTCGAGCGACGCGCGGGCGGCCTCGAACGCCTTGCGCATCGCCGGGTCTTCGTCCGGCATCGATGCCGGCTCATCCTTGCGTGCGCGGTCGACCAGGCTGGCCGCGTGCGACGGGACCGGCCACGCCGACAGCAGCGTGGCGTGCATGCCGCAAAGGGCGTAGAGCAGGAGGAGGCAGGTGCGGGTCACCGGTCGATCGTACGGGGTTTCACGCCTGGCCGGCGTGTCGGGTCAGAGGAACCCGCTGGCGATGGCCAGCGCGACGGCCGCCACCCACAGCGCGAACGCAACCAGCAGCAGCCGTCGCAACTGCGTTGCAGCCTGCAGCAGTGGCTCGCCAAGCGCCTGGAACGAGGCTGGTCGCGTCAGCAGCCAGATGCCGAACCTCGACGGCGTGAGCCAGCCGAGGGTGACGAAGTAGAGCGCGCCCGGGCGCCCGAGCTCCGCATGCAAGGAGGGCAGGTCACGCTTCACGCTGCGCAGGAAGCGCATCGACACCGCAGTCGCGGTGCCCAGCACCAGCAGCAGGACGATGCCCAGCGCCCATGCGTACGGAACCAGCGAAGCGCGCGTCACGACAACGGTCCGGCGATGCAGTACGTGCAGTACGTCATCCTGGGCCCTGAGGCTCAGTACTGCGCGAAGATCCGGCGGATCTCCGCGAGGTCGTGTGTTCGCGCGAGTGCGCACATCAGCAGGATGCGCGCCTTCTGCGGATTGAGGTTATCCGCGGGCACGATGCCCAGCTCGTCGTGTTCACCGTGCGCAAGCACACGGCCGTTGCCGAGCCGGTTCGAGCGCACGAAGACGATGCCGTCGCCCCGCGCCTCCGACTGCGCCACGATCTCCTTCTCGACATCCGACAGCATGCCTGCGCCCGTGCCGGTGAAGACGAAGCCCCGGGTACCGGCCGCCCGCAGCGCATCGATCACCACGCGCGCATCCGATTCGACATAGCCGTAGACGATCTCGACCTTCGGCAACGCGCCGACCGGAACGGTCGCGAACTCCGAGTCGACCGTGTGCCGCTTCTCGGGGCGCCGGTAGTAGGCCACCCGGTCAGCGTCCGCATAGCCGATGAAGCCAAGATCCCCCGACCTGAAGGTCTCGACCCGATAGGTGTTGGTCTTGGTGACGTCGCGCGCGGCGTTGATCTCGTCGTTGAGCATGACCAGCACGCCGCGGTCGCGCGAGTCCGGGCAGGCCGCCACGCGCACTGCGTTGACCAGGTTCAGCGGACCATCCGGGCTCAAGGCCGTCGCCGGCCGCTGCGAGCCGACCAGCACGACCGGCCGATCGTGGCGCACGGTGAGGTTGAGGAAGTAGGCGGTCTCTTCCAGCGTGTTGGTACCGTGAGTGACGACGATGCCCGCGAGCTCGGGATCGCCCGAGAACAGCGCATCGATGCGCGCAGCCAGCGCCCGCCAGACCTCGAACACCATGTTCGAGCTCGCGATGTTGCAGACCTGCTCGACCTGCACCTCGGCGACCCGGGCGAGTTCGGGCACCGCATCGACGAGCTCGGCGCCGGTCGCGGAGCCCGCCTTGTACTCATGCGACAGGCTGGAGCCGGCGCGCCCGGCGATGGTGCCGCCGGTGGCGAGGATGGCGACCTTGGGAAGGGATGTCTGCGTCATGGATGTCGATCGAGGAAGGGAAGCGCGCTGCACCGTTGCGCGGGCATGGCCGCTCCGAAGGCGCAGGGGCGATGGTACCCGCGCGGCGCATGCGCGACCTGGCGCTGCTCGCGCTCCGCTGCCAGACTGGCCGCCCACGCGTGGCATTTACAGGCGCCGCAGTACGTGATGCGGATGTCCATGTACGCTCTCCCGATCGAGAGCAGCTGGATTGTCCGGTTCGCCCGCGCGCGGCATCTTGTGCGAGCGAACCGGACAGGCGAGCCGCTTTCCCACCCGAGGAGGACAGAAGCGATGAATCGCTCGCCATCGAACACCCTTTGCAGCAGTGCCGTGCTGATCGCCATGGCCGCGTCGGCCCTGCCCGCCACCGTACACGCCCAGGCCTTCCCGAGCCAGTCGATCCGCATGGTGGTGGCCTTTCCGGCCGGCGGCGGCACCGACCTTACCGCGCGACTGGTCGCCGAACACATGCGCCAGACGCTCGGCGTGCCGATCGTGGTCGAGAACCGCGCTGGCGCCAGCGGCATGATCGGCACCCAGTTCGTCGCCAAGTCGAAGCCCGACGGCTATACCATCCTCGCCAACTCCGGCGAGGTGGCGGTGAACCCGCACCTGTACAAGCCGATGGCCTACGACTGGGACACCGACCTCATCCCGCTGACGATGATGGTGCGGGTGCCCAACGTGCTGGCGGTGAACCCGGACGTGCCGGCGCGTACCGTCGCCGAGTTGATCGCCTGGGCGAAGCAGCAGTCGGGCAAGCTCACGTTCTCGTCGAGCGGCATCGGCAATCCGCAACAGCTCACCGGCGAGCTGTTCAACCGGATGGCTGGCGTGAAGATCATCCACGTGCCGTACAAGGGCGCTGCACCGCAGATCGCCGATGTCGTCGGCAAGCACATCACGATGACCTTCGTGTCGATCGGAGCGGCCCTTCCGTTCATCGAGAGCGGCCGGCTGCGCGCGATCGGCGTGACCTCGTCCACGCGGGTCTCGGCGCTGCCCAACGTGCCGCCGATCTCCGACACCCCGGGCCTCGCCGGCTTCGAGGTGATCAACTTCTTCGGCCTGATGCTGCCGGCTGGCACACCGCCAGCGATCGTGAAGACCCTGAACGGCGCGGCAGTCGCAGCGCTGAAGGTGCCGGAGATCGTCGCCAAGCTGCGCGAGAACGGCTTCGAGCCGTCGCCGACCACGCCGGATCAGTTCCGCGAGTTCATCCGGGCCGAGTCGACGAAGTTCGGGAAGATCGTGGTCGAAGCGGGGGTCAAGGCCGAGCAGTGATGCGTAGGCGCGGTCAGACGCCCAGCGCGCCGGCTCCTCGATGCGCTTCGCCTGGGTCGCTGCGAAGGGGGTGGACGCTGGCCGTCATCGGAACGCCACCCAGAACATCGATAGGCCAGACACGATCATCAACGCATCGATCAGATGCCTGAACTCGTGCGGCGTCATCCGCTGCAGGATACGCCGCGAGACGAACGCGCCAGCCATCATCGAACCGCCGACGGCCAGCCCCTTCAGGATCGTATCTGCGCCCAGCGCATCCGCCATGCCGAAGGCCAGCACCTTCGTGAAGTAGACGATGCACGATGCCGCCGCCTCGGTGGCGATGAACGCGCCCTTCTCCAGCCCGGCGCCGATGAAGATCGGCACCTGTATCGGCCCGGTCGACACGACAATGCCGGTCAGGAAGCCCACCGGCGCACCGAGCAGCGCGAGGTCCCGGTGCGACAGGTGAAGCCGCCGCCGGTGGAACCAGCGCCGCGCCGGCACCATCGCGATGAAGAAAGCACCGAGCGCGACCTCGATCGCCCGCGGCGGCACCGCGAGCAGCGTCTTCACGCCCAGGATCGCGCACGGCACGGCGGTCGCGCTGTA
Source organism: Rhodocyclaceae bacterium (assembly GCA_020248265.1). NCBI lineage: Bacteria > Pseudomonadati > Pseudomonadota > Betaproteobacteria > Rhodocyclales > Rhodocyclaceae > Rhodocyclaceae bacterium. The sequence continues at coordinate 5,712 of JADCHX010000013.1, read as the reverse complement.
GGCCCCGCAGGCGCGCCAGTCGACCACGCGCCACCACGCGAGCACCTTGCCGATGTTTCCCAGCACCGCGGCGATCGCCATGACCGGCACCGCCTGCTGCGGACCGAAACAGACCACCAGGATCGGCATCAGGATCAGCGACGCGCCGGTGCCGACGATACCGCTGATCGTGCCTGCCACCAGGCCGACGGCAAGGACGAGGATCAGTTCCAAGCGGGGTGGATCAAGGTCGGAGGCTCTGAAGGACGTCGGGTCAGCGTGGGAGACATTGCCAAGAGCCTGCCCAACCCATACTCAACTTTCGCCGCCAGACTCGTGGTCTGACTTCACGTGCCACCACCTTGGGCGACGAGAAGTGTATGAATGATGCCTTGGTGCAAATTCCTTCAGGTTCGGCTTGTCAAGGGCACCTGTGGCAATTGCGACGGTTTGCTCGTCGTCGATCGCGCCGATGGTGCTGCCGCAAGCGCTGCAGAACGGCTCGGCAGGAGTACGAAGAAGAGCGCCAAGCCGAAGGCTTGCCGCCGGGACCGATCCACTCAACGCTCTGCGCGGGGAACTCCACCCACGTGAGTGTGAGAGAGCCCGAATGCTTGCGGCAACTCTCGCACGAACACGTATGGGGCCTCCCCGGCTCGCCGGTTACCCGAAATCGGATGTGGCCGCAGATGCAGCCGCCTTCGTAGTGCTTGGGTTTCATTGAAACGACAGAGAAGAAACGTTGGTGATTGCGACGCCCTACGAATCTGCGAAAGAACCGCGGCTGCCATACTTGATCTCGTCGGCTAGAAAACCCCGCAGGAAAATGACGCACTACCGCGCTATATCGTGTGCCTTTGCTGAGTTGGAGAGCACCAGTAACCTGGGCATGCAAGTCGTCGCCGCTCCGCAACCCGCCTGAAAAGACCCCAGATCATCAGTCGCTTGACCGATGTTTCTAAAGAGATAGACAAAGGCGTCACTGTTCCGAAGGGGCCTATGGCTTCTTCGGGCGCCAGTCGGGCGGATACATTGCCAGCAGCTCAGCTCGCTCGGATTCAAGCAACGGGAAGAGTCGTGGCTCGTTGGACTGATAGATGTTTGGCCGACAACTGGCGGGTCGCCCACACATGAGAGCGGTGAAGTCGCTGTTGTGTCCCAGGCCAATTGCGTGCCCTAGCTCGTGTGCAATCAGGTTCACAGCAACATTCGGAAGGCTGAGAGGTGGCGCGGTCGCACTTCTGATGCCCAGTGTTCGGCGGCGTTGCGAATCGAACGGCCCAGCAAATGAAACGAAGCTGGAGTCACCCAGCACGATGCGTAGATCTCCAGGTAGGTCCTTGAGCGCGGAGGGCAGGTTGAACGGTGAAGCTCTCCCCTCCAAAACCTGCTTGCTGCGCTCCTGCAAAGCGGCCTCTGGTGGCGAGCCGATAACGCGTTCAGGCGGGTTCAGGCGAAAGCCGGAACCGATGTCCTCGAACACCCTGTTCCAGTATGCGATTGCAGCATCGACTTGATCGAGTCGAGGATCGCTCGCACTAGAGGCAATCACGACAACTCTTGGCGCAACCGTCCACGCTGAGTTGGATTGGGCTGCGGCCAACTGAGAGACAAACATCGCAAGCAGTAGGGCCGTGTGTCGTGCAAGATTCATGAGCAATTCTCTGGTCGCTAGTGTGGCAAGAAAGTCGGATGTCACAGAGAAGAAACGTTGGTGACTGCGAAGCCTTTCGAATCCGTGAATAACCCGCGGCGGTCATACTCGATCTCGTCAGCTAGAAAAGCTCACGCAGGAAATTGACGCACTGCTGCGCTACATCGTGTGCCTTTGCTGAGTCGGAGAGCGAGTCATCGTCGTTTCTGAAGTGAATATGTGATCCGTAGTTACCTAGATTGACAGTCAATTCGTCCCCGTCATCCAGTATGGCTACCTCGTCAATCTCGAGATGGTTGGGCGTGAACACTGCGAGCGTACGAGCGTTTGGGTGAAGTCGCATCGGCACGTGCGTGAAGGATTGTTCGAGCATTGGAATCAAGGCATTGCTGAGTGCTGAGGACGGCGCCCTGTCGGCGGTGCTCGCTTGGCGATGTTGTGACCTCATGCGCGGCGGATAGCGCCACCAGGCTACAACGACCAACAAGCCAAAGACCATGTAGCTCAGAGTGAAGACCCAGAACGGCGCCTCGTAGAAGAGAACTCGCTGAACCCAGTTTTCAATGAAACTCGTTGTGTAGGCCGACGCTCCTGCTCTTTCGCGCAACCACGACTCCAGAACGGTGAGTGGACACAGCTTGCCGAGTAAGGACTGAACAACGACGACACCGATGGCGGCAAGGTGCGCAAGCCGAAACCAAAGGCTGTTTACCCAGCGCCATGCTCGCAGATTCCCGACGACGACAGCGGCCAAGCCCCCGACAACGAACAACACGACGGCGAAATGCAGAAGCAGCACTGCATCCGCAAGGAGTTGGTAGGACAGCGGCTTGTCCATATGCAGCGCTTAACGTCTGAGGTGAGCCGCAGCGGGACGCCGCAGGGCGGAAGCGGTCGGCTCGAACGAACAGTTAGGCATTGCTGATTACCCGCTGCTCAATGCGCGATGGGATTGGAAGGGAAAGCCTAGTCGTGGTTCCGATCGTGTTCCATCCTCCGTTGGCGGGCGCTTGAAGTTCCGCCTTGATGCATCGCTTGCCCCGGTAATGCTCGAGAACGCGAAGGCGGCCGGAGATGAAGCCAGTCACAGCTTCAACATAGTATTCGACGTTCGCTGAATCAGTGCAAGGAAACCACGCCAGCCAGAACGACCCCACATTGAAATGAAGCTCGTCGATGTTCTGAAGGTTCAAGTGCACGTGATGCTTCATTCCCGGCTGAACCGGGATGTCGAGACTTACATCAACTTGGGTTGCTGTGTCTTCCACCACTTCGAGGCTCGGAAACGCCTCGCGAACACGCTCGAATGCGCCCTTTGCAATCTCTAAAGTGTCCACAGCGTTCATCGTACTGCCTCACGCAGAGTTGAGCGGTGGAACGCCAGGTCGCACGTTCACCGCTTTTGCTGGCTTGTGGGTCTTCAGCCAGCCCTGAAGCGCAGCGTCGACTCTGGTTTGCCAACCATCACCGGTAGCGCGGAAGCGCTGCACGACATCAATGTACGAAATGAACGGCCTGCCATAGCGCGTCCGGTTGAACGAGCGGCTAGGCCTCATTCGCGGCGGTGAGGGGTATGACCTAGACCGTCGTAAAGTTAAACGAAAGAGCGAGATTAAGCTCGCGAACGATATGGAGAGACCCGGGATCCACCGAGAGGACCGGATAGGGACTCTCAGAGAGACAGCCAAGGCAGATGTCAGCCCAGGCCGCGCATTGCAAAAGTTCTTGAAACTGCTGGTGGTGCGGCTTGATCTGATTCCACAGCCACTGGAGATGTTCGTCGTGGCTCGCGCGCTCACCCAAAGGGGATTCAAGAAGCCAAAGATCTTCTTTTCGGACCGAGCCGCGCCGACCAAAAGGATCGCCCTTGCGATGCGCGTGAGATGCGCTCAGTCCAGTCAGTTCGAAAACTGTCTCTTGAACGTCGCCAAGACCCCCAAGACGCAAGCAGGCATCGTAGCGAAAAGGCCATGTACTTCGTACGAGCGTGGGCGCCTCTCGTGTCCGGGTGCGACGATTTCGGAGCCGCGGTAGCCGGCGGCGAACTTGAGTGGGGACTCTCATGCGGTGTGAGGCCTAACGTGCGAGTTGAGAGGCCGGAGCCAGCGGCGCCCCGCGAGACGAAAAATAGCGGGGGTCGGCTCGCCGGGCGACGCTGGCGCAGGTCCTCTCGAACGCCAGGTCAGGCCGCACGTTCACCGCCCCACTTTTGCTGGCTTGTGGGTCTTCAGCCAGTCCTGAAGCGCAGCGTCGACTCTGGTTTGCCAACCATCACCGGTAGCGCGGAAGCGCTGCACGACATCGGGCGATAACCGGATTGTGATGCGTTCCTTGACAGGTGCTTTCTGCGCACCGCGCACCCCTACCTTCAGCCGCAATGAGGCAGGCAGAGCCTCAGCCGCCGGACGGAACGACTGGAGATCAGCGGCCTTGATCTCTCGGACTTCGCCACCTGCATCAACGAGAGGCTTGGACCTTGGCATAGCGAGCAACCTCACGAGGGTTTGCTTTCCGGAAGCTGATGACGCGGATTCCGTCGATCGCTTCAGTAAAGCAAAGAACATGCAATCGCTCGGCAAGATAGCCAAGCGCAACGTAGCGCGTTTCTCCGTATTCCCGCCGATCATCGACCAGAACAAGGGCCGAATCGAAGCTGAAGTCTCTCGCAAACTCGAACGAAAGCCCGCGCTCTCGTATGTTCCGCTCGTTCTTTTCGGGATCGAAGTGGACACGCATGCCATAGATTGTACATACAATCTGATCGCTGCTGTGTCCTATCCCGTCTACCCAGCGCGCTCGAGGATTGTGCGGCTTAACGATGGAGTTGAGCATACGCCACCAGCGGCGCCCCGTTCCAACGTCGGGTTAGGCATCAATCCGGCGCAGAGTGCATGGTGGGATCTGGCTAAGTTCCCGCAAGATACTTGGCACCAGCGGCGACAGGTGCTCAATGCGATTGCTGACTGCTTCTGCGACCAGCACAGCGATAGGCAGGGTCTGTAGGTTCTGCTGGTACTCGAGGTTCTGGTCCATGGTCACGAAGACATCGAACGTGTCTGCAGCCAAGGCAAGGAGCTTCCCATTCTTAATTCCTGCCCAACCGCAGCGCTGAACCGTCGTCACCTCGTGCCCAAGAATCAGGGCGCCGAGCCGGCGCGGAATGTCCTCGTCAAGCAGGATGCGCATCGGGCATCAATCCGACGCGGGCTTGCTCCAAAACCGCGATCGCCAGTTCCCTGCTAACCGAGGGAAAGTCGTCTAGGAAGACCTCAAGGGAATCGCCCGCTTCCAGATGATCAAACAGGGTCTTGACGGGAACTCTCGTGCCCCGAAAGACTGGCGTCCCACTGTGGATCTCTCGATCGACAACGATCAAGTCGGTTCTCATCTCGGGCCTCCTTCACATCGAATGCGGAAGTGTAGCGCTCCGACAGATAATTGATGCTTAACGGATAAGCTCAGCGGTTGACGCGGCCTTATGCGTCAATCCGCTGCAACACCGGGTTAGAAGGGGCTTACCTATAATGAAACGAATGACTGGCACGACAAGCACGGATGAAAAAGAAACTTTACACATAGCAAAAGTGACGAAGTTAAAACTACACAATAAACACGAACAGAAAGAACGCAAACTCCGATAGTCGATACTAGACCAAAAGATAGACAACTATAGGTGCACCGACTAGAAAAAACCAGCCCACGGCCGACACAAGAAAAGCAGGAGTATTGTGATTAATGTGGTGCAAGTTCCACATTCCTGTGTAATCACCAATCTTCTCTGGAAACCATATTAGTGTAAGACTGAATAAGAGTCCCAGAGTACCTATTGCCACGTCTTTCGTTATGCCATTAGCTGTGATTATCGTCAAAGCAAGGTAGCAGCAGGCGATGAAAGTGGCAATAATTTTTGAGGGTGTGAATTCCACTGGCCACCAAAAATGTCTAACGTGCAGGTGAGAGGCGGCCGGAGCGCGAAGCGCGAAGGGAACCTGAAAGCGCAGCTTGCAGGCCGTCCTTTTCGACCGCCAGGTTAGCCGTCATTTTGCTGGATACGACCGAGCCAATACTCGGGAAGCTGA